>NZ_JBAMDD010000006.1:0-281570 GCF_036961565.1 Chitinimonas sp. JJ19 | reverse complement strand
CATGGCCGCTATGGCATCGAAGGCGGGAGCCTGGCTTTGGTTGGTGTAGGTGCTGCGCCGATTCTTGGCTGCGGTGTAATAGGCTACGAAGCAGGCGGCATTAGGCGAGTCGGAAAAGTCCTCCCAGCGTATCAGCGTAGCTAGCCCCGCTTTGGCAACCCGGGTTGCGGCATATTTGCGCTGCTCCAGCCTGTAGGTCTCCAGTTTGCGCTCAAACCGCTGTAGAAAGCGAAACAGCTTGTTGTAGCGTCGTTTGGATAGTTCAAGGCCTGCTTGTTGCCGTTGTTCGCCATTGAGTCGGTTCGCCTTGAAATCGCTGTCCCCCACCTGCTTGATAAGCGTCTTGGATAGCTGTTCGATCAAGCCGGCAAGCTGCTCGGGATCACTACAGGCTTCGGTCGACAGCCTGGGTACGGCGTGGAAGAGTTCGGCAGCCTTGTTGGCTTGTCTTGCTGGTGGGACAGGCCGCTGAAAATCCTGCAGCATAGCGCTGAACTGATGCAGGCCGCGCTTGAACGAGTTGGCTGCGGCCTTTTCCAGCAGTGTGCGTTCTGGTTCGGTAAGCTCGTCGGCTAGCACCTCGAGTATCATTTCGATGACGTCTTCGGGGCGTAGACGGCGTTGCAAGGACTGGAACAAGGGGTCTAGCGTACTCATAGTGGCCGGATATCGACTTTGGTTGGTCTGTGCATTCTCTGATCTGGACGGGCGTAGCAGGTGCTGGGGTTTAGGTATAGCAAGGCAAGAAGCTGTCTTCTTCAAGCATCTATATTGGCGGGATTGGCCCGTTAGCCTACGCGTCTTTGCTGCGAGCAGATTCCTGTTAAACGGCGGCATGCCGCCGTGGCCGTAAGTGGTGTCTGCCAAGGAGGTGAGTACTCGACTAGCTTATGCGTCCGGCGCGGCGTTTTACTTTCTGCCCCTCATATCAAACGATAGGCCTCGCGATGAGCGACACAAGTTACGCCGAATGGCGAAGTCACACGGAGAAGCGGTTCTCTGAAATGAGTCCCACCGACAAGCCTCCGGAGATACACATCTCGCCATCGGGCAACTACTCGTTGGAGATCATTGAGTACACAGAGGGTCCCCAGTCTTGGAATTACAGCCGTGGGCTAGTTCGAGACATCGCATCTCAGAAAATCATTGCAGACGTAAAGCGCAATTTGGCTAGCTTCTGGTTCGCGTGGGTGTTGCGGCCCGACGGTGAGTATCTACTGTGCGGAGAAGACTACCAAGGGTACAACGTGATCGACCTCGCCCGAGAAGTCAACGCGCTAACGTTTCCAGTGGAAGCCTATAAGGGTTTGGGCTTCTGTTGGGGCGGCGTCTATCCCTCACCAACGGGCCAAGTGCTCGCCGTTGAGGGCTGCTATTGGGGTGGTCCCTACGACATCGCTATCTATGATTTTTCAGATCCGTGTCGCAGCCCACTGCCAGAGATCATGCGCGTTGAAGACGTTTTCGGGGTCAAGGGCTGGCTCAGCGAGTCGGAGTTCGAGTTTACTGTCGAAGACGGCGATGTAAAGCGCTCGGTCGTCTTGAAGGCATAGCAGCGAGGCAAGCCTTCGATCAAAGGCATGCTTTGGCCTCTAGTCCCATTTTATGTCCAACCTTAGTCATTTATGGCATGTGCCGCCTACGGTTAGGCGATGACACTGATTCGACGGCTTGCCTGGACGGGTTGACGGTGGATTGGACGACATCCCGCTGCATTGGTGGGTAGACGATGTGGCTCTAGCCCTTGCTGGAGCAACTATTGCAGCAGGGTTGAGTAGGCGCTGGGCTGCATGGTTTCACATGAAACCCGGTCCATCAATCGATTGCCGGTGCTACCGATAAACGATGCTCCAGATACGTCCTGGGCACGTCTTGCGTTTCATCTGTGAGACTATGTTTCTTTGATGAAACGCATCCCCAGCCTGTCAGCCAGGACCACCCTGCCCGCCATGCCGGTATATCGTTGATTCCAAACACCCTGCTTGGGCCTGTGCTGGCCTGGCATGGTAACTGCTCAGTGCCTCGCCATCCCTCATTCAGGAGTGCCTTATGACCCAAGTCTCCGCCGGCCGTCGCTTTCGCGATGCCGTTGCCGCCGAAGCCCCTTTGCAGATTGTGGGCGCCATCAATGCCTATGCGGCCATATTGGCCGAGCATAGTGGCCATAAGGCTTTGTATGTGTCGGGTGGTGGGGTGGCGGCCAGCTCTTGCGGCATCCCTGATCTGGGCATTACCACGCTGGAAGACGTGCTGATCGATGTGCGGCGGATTACCGACCGTACCCAGCTGCCGGTGCTGGTGGATATTGATACCGGTTGGGGCGGCGCCTTCAATATCGCCCGTACCGTGCGGGAGATGATACGGGCCGGTGCTGGCGCTGTGCATATCGAGGATCAGGTGCTGGCCAAGCGTTGCGGCCACCGTCCGGGCAAGGCGATAGTGTCGGCCGAGGAGATGGTGGATAGGGTGAAGGCGGCGGTGGATGCCAAGACCGATGCCGATTTTGTGATCATGGCGCGTACCGATGCCTTGGCGGTGGAGGGTCTGGATGCAGCTATCGACCGGGCTTGCCGTTGCGTGGAGGCAGGTGCCGATATGATTTTCCCCGAAGCCATGGAGAGCCTGGAGATGTACCAGCGCTTTGTGGCGGCGGTGAAGGTGCCGGTGCTGGCCAATATCACCGAGTTTGGCAAGACGCCGCTGTTTACCCGCGACGAGCTGGGCAGCGTGGGGGTGAGCATGATGCTTTACCCGCTGTCGGCCTTCCGCACCATGGCGCAGGCGGCTTTGCACAGCTACCAGACCATTGCGGCCGAGGGTACCCAGAAGAACCTGATAGACCGCATGCAGACCCGTATGGAGCTGTATGAGCACCTGGGTTACCACGAGTATGAGCAGAAGCTGGATGCGCTGTTTGCGCAGAGCGGGCAGTAAGCGCCACTAGGTGCATAGTGGCGGGGCCGCCTAATTGGTGCGGTGGCCTTGTCCAACCCGGCGTGCGGCGCGATTCACCCTGGCGGGCGCATGGCGCCCTAGGGTGCGCTGCCAGGTTTGCCCTGGTGGCCAGGGCGCTGCCAGCCGTTCAAGTTTTATCAGACCCAAGATCAATCTAACCCTGCCCGCTGGTCGGGCCGTGAAGGAGTACAGCATGTCCGATACCCAATCCGTTCTGCCCAAGCCGAAGAAGTCTGTTGCCCTGTCGGGCGTTGCTGCCGGTAATACCGAGCTGTGTACCGTGGGCCGCACCGGTAACGATCTGCATTACCGGGGTTACGACATTCTGGACGTGGCCGATGCCTGCGAGTTTGAGGAGATTGCCTACCTGCTAGTGCATGGCAAGCTGCCGAATGCGGCGGAGCTGCGTGGCTACAAGAACAAGCTGAAGGCGCTGCGCGGCATACCGTCCAGCGTGAAGGCGGTGCTGGAGGCCTTGCCAGCCAGCGCCCACCCCATGGATGTGATGCGTTCTGCCGTGTCGGCCCTGGGTTGCGCCCTGCCGGAGAAGGACGACCACAATATGCCGGGCGCACGCGATATTGCCGACCGGCTGATGGCGTCGCTGGGTTCGATGCTGCTGTATTGGTATCACTTCAGCCATAACGGCCGCCGTATCGAGGTGGAGACCGATGATGATTCGATAGGTGGTCACTTCCTGCACCTGCTGCATGGCGAGAAGCCGTCGGCAGAGTGGGTGAAGGCCATGCATACCTCGCTGGTGCTGTATGCCGAGCATGAATTCAATGCGTCGACCTTTACTGCGCGGGTGATTGCCGGCACGGGTTCGGACATTTACTCGGCCATTACCGGTGCCATCGGCGCGCTGCGCGGCCCCAAGCATGGCGGTGCCAACGAGGTGGCGTTCGAGGTGCAGAAGCGCTACGAATCGCCCGATGCGGCCGAGGCAGATATTCGCGCCCGGGTGGAGCGCAAGGAGGTGGTGATCGGCTTTGGCCACCCGGTCTATACCATCAGCGACCCGCGCAACAAGGTGATCAAGGAAGTGGCGCGTACGCTGTCGCAGCAGGCCGACGATATGAAGATGTTCGATATTGCCGAGCGTCTGGAATCGGTGATGTGGGATATCAAGAAGATGTTCCCCAACCTGGATTGGTTCAGCGCGGTCAGCTACCACATGATGGGTGTGCCCACGGCCATGTTTACGCCCTTGTTTGTGATTGCCCGTACCAGTGGCTGGAGTGCGCATGTGATCGAGCAGCGTATAGACGGCAAGATCATCCGCCCCAGCGCCAACTACACCGGGCCCGAAAACCTGCAGTTCGTGCCGCTGGCACAGCGCTGACCGGCGCGATTGCGCGGTGGCGGGGCCAGGCGCCCTGCCCCGCTGGCTGGCCTGTATCACCCAAAAAAAACATACCGTACCGTAGCGACACGTAGCAGATGGGGACATCCATGAATACCGCCCACCGCAAACCCCTTCCCGGCACCCGGCTGGATTATTTTGACGCCCGTGAGGCGGTCGATGCCATCCAGCCCGGCGCCTGGGATGGCTTGCCTTATACCTCCCGCGTGCTGGCCGAAAATCTGGTGCGCCGTTGCGAGCCGGCCAACCTGGACGATGCCCTGCGGCAGCTGATCGAGCGCAAGCGGGATCTCGACTTCCCCTGGTTTCCGGCGCGGGTGGTGTGCCATGACATTTTGGGCCAGACCGCCCTGGTGGACCTGGCCGGCCTGCGCGATGCCATTGCGGATCAAGGGGGCGACCCGGCCAAGGTGAACCCGGTGGTGCCGGTGCAGCTGATTGTGGACCACTCGCTGGCGGTGGAGTGCGGCGGCTTCGACCCCGATGCCTTTGCCAAGAACCGGGCGATCGAGGATCGCCGCAACGAGGATCGCTTCCACTTTATCGACTGGACCAAGCAGGCCTTCAAGAACGTGGATGTGATCCCGCCGGGCAACGGCATCATGCACCAGATCAATCTGGAGCGGATGTCGCCAGTGATAGGCGTGCTGGATGGCGTGGCCTACCCCGATACCTGCGTGGGCACCGATAGCCACACACCACATGTGGATGCGCTGGGTGTGATTGCCATCGGGGTGGGCGGGCTGGAGGCCGAGAACGTGATGCTGGGCCGCGCATCATGGATGCGCCTGCCCGATATCGTGGGCGTGGAACTCTCGGGCCGGCCTGGGCCCGGTATTACGGCGACCGATGTGGTGCTGGCGCTGACCGAGTTCCTGCGCAAGGAAAAGGTGGTGGGGGCTTATCTGGAGTTCCGTGGCGAGGGCGCGGCAGCGCTGACCCTGGGCGACCGGGCGACTATCTCCAATATGGCGCCGGAGTATGGTGCGACGGCGGCCATGTTCTTTATTGACCAGCAGACACTGGACTACCTGCGGCTGACCGGCCGGGAGGACGAGCAGGTCAAGCTGGTGGAGACCTATGCCCGGCATACCGGCCTGTGGGCCGATGCCCTGGCGGGCGCGCAATACGAGCGGGTGCTGCGGTTCGATCTGGCGACGGTGGTGCGTAATATGGCGGGGCCATCCAACCCGCACAAGCGCCTGCCCACCAGCGATCTGGCCGAGCGGGGCATCGCCGTGGGCCTGGAGCAGGCCCGCGCGCAGGAGGCCCAGGGCCTGATGCCGGATGGTGCGGTCATCATTGCCGCCATTACCAGCTGCACCAACACCAGCAATCCGCGCAATGTGATCGCCGCTGGCCTGCTGGCCCGCAACGCCAACCGGCTGGGCCTAGTGCGCAAGCCCTGGGTGAAATCGTCGCTGGCGCCGGGCTCCAAGGCGGTGCAGCTGTATCTGGAAGCCGCCGGGCTGATGCCCGATCTGGAGGCCCTGGGCTTTGGGGTGGTGGCGTTTGCCTGTACTACCTGCAACGGCATGTCGGGCGCGCTGGATGCCAAGATCCAGCAGGAAATCATAGACCGCAAGCTGTACGCGACCGCCGTGCTCTCGGGCAACCGCAACTTTGATGGCCGCATCCACCCTTACGCCAAGCAGGCCTTCCTGGCCTCGCCACCCCTGGTGGTGGCTTATGCCATCGCCGGCACCATACGCTTCGATATCGAGAAGGATGTGCTGGGCGTGGTGGATGGCCGCGAGATACGGCTAAAGGATATCTGGCCCTCGGACGAGGAAATCGATGCGGTGGTGAAGCAGGCGGTACAGCCGGCGCAGTTCCGCCAGGTGTATATCCCCATGTTTGCGCCGCAGCAGGATGCCGGCCAGCAGGTGAGCCCCTTGTATGCCTGGCGCAGCCAGAGCACGTATATCCGCCGCCCGCCCTATTGGGAGGGTGCGCTGGCCGGCGAGCGCACGCTGCAGGGCATGCGCCCCCTGGCAGTGCTGGGCGACAACATCACCACCGACCACCTGTCGCCATCGAATGCCATTTTGCTGGATAGCGCAGCGGGTGAGTACCTGGCCAGGATGGGCTTGCCGGAAGAGGATTTCAATTCCTACGCCACCCACCGTGGCGACCACCTGACGGCCCAGCGGGCTACCTTTGCCAACCCGACGTTGCTGAACGAGATGGTGCGCGAGGACGGCAAGGTCAAGCCCGGTTCGCTGGCGCGGGTAGAGCCCGAGGGCAAGGTTACCCGCATGTGGGAGGCCATCGAGACCTATATGGCGCGCAAGCAGCCGCTGGTGGTGATCGCCGGGGCCGACTACGGCCAGGGTTCATCGCGCGACTGGGCAGCCAAGGGCGTGCGCCTGGCGGGGGTGGAAGCCATTGTGGCCGAGGGTTTCGAGCGTATCCACCGCACCAACCTGGTGGGCATGGGCGTGCTGCCGCTGGAGTTCAAGCCCGGCGTAAACCGCCTGACCCTGGGCTTGGATGGTACCGAGACTTACGACGTGATCGGCGAACGCCGGCCGCGGGCGACATTGACGCTGGTGGTGCATCGCCGCAGTGGTGAGCGGGTGGAAGTGCCGGTGACCTGTCGCCTGGATAGCGACGAGGAGGTTTCGATCTACGAGGCTGGCGGCGTGCTGCAGCGCTTTGCTCAGGATTTTCTGGCGTCTGCCAGGGGGTGATGGGCAGCCTCCCCCTCTCCCCCGGCCCCTCTCCCGCGGGGGGAGAGGGGTGACGAATGAATGGCGGGTGGGGGTGGGATCTGGGGTTGTTGGGTTTTTCTGAGTGAGCTGATGGGATAGGTGGCTGTTGACCTCGTCAGAATGATTCAGTAGCCCCTCTCCCCTCGAGGGAGAGGGGTTGGGGAGAGGGGGCGATGGAACAGCGCACAACCCATGCACTCCCCCCGCCCCAGACCAAGCAGAACACAGCAACAACCATAAAATCATTCACTAGCCCCTCTCCCCCCGAGGGAGAGGGGTTGGGGAGAGGGGGGCACCATGGAACAGCGGCAGTTCGCCAAAGCCCTGCGGCAGAACATGACCGATGCCGAGCGGCTGTTGTGGCGGCATTTGCGTGCGCATCGCCTGGATGGCGAGAAATTCCGCCGCCAGCAACCATTGGGCCCCTATATCGTGGACTTCGTCCATTTCGGTGCACGCTTGATCGTGGAGGCAGATGGTGGCCAGCATGGCGGCGTGGCGGATGAAGCCAGGGATGCCTGGCTGCGGCGGCAGGGCTTTCGGGTCTTGCGGTTCTGGAACAACGAGATATTGCAGCAGACCGATGCAGTCCTGACGGCCATCTGGGCGGCGACCGGGTCTGCCCTCACCCGCACGGTGACCGCCGGGGCGGATTATTCAATACAGGAAGACGAGACATGAGCAAGCACGCGGCGCAGATCAAGATTCCCGCTACCTATATGCGTGGCGGCACCAGCAAGGGTGTGTTCTTTCGCCTGCAGGATCTGCCCGAGGCGGCCCAGGTGGCGGGTGCCGCCCGTGATGCCCTGCTGTTGCGGGTGATAGGCAGCCCGGACCCCTACGGCAAGCAGATCGATGGCATGGGCGGGGCGACCTCCAGTACCAGCAAGACGGTGATCGTCAGCAAGAGCAGCCGGCCGGATCATGATGTGGATTATTTGTTCGGCCAGGTGGCCATCGACAAGGCCTTTGTCGATTGGAGCGGCAACTGCGGCAACCTGTCGGCAGCGGTGGGGCCGTTTGCCATCAGCAATGGCCTGATCGATGCCAGTCGTGTTCCCCAGGATGGCATGGTTACCGTGCGTATCTGGCAGGCCAATATAGGCAAGACCATCGTGGCCCAGGTGCCGGTCAGCAATGGCATGGTGCAGGAGACCGGCGATTTCGAGCTGGACGGCGTGACCTTTGCGGCGGCGGAAATCCAGCTGGATTTCCTGGACCCGGCGGCCGATGAGGACGGCGGAGGCGGTGCCATGTTTCCTACCGGCAACCTGGTGGATGAGCTGGAGGTGCCTGGGCTGGGCAAGCTCAAGGCCACGCTGATCAATGCCGGCATCCCGACCATATTCGTGGATGCGGCGGCCATCGGCTATACCGGCACCGAACTGCAGGACGCCATCAACGGCGACGCCAAGGCCCTGGTCATGTTCGAGACATTGCGGGCCCATGGTGCGTTGCGCATGGGCTTGATCCAGCACCTGGACGAAGCGGCCAACCGCCAGCACACGCCCAAGGTGGCCTTTGTGGCCAAGCCGGCCGACTATGTGGCGTCCAGCGGCAAGACGGTGGCGGCGGCCGATATCGACTTGTTGGTGCGGGCGCTGTCCATGGGCAAGCTGCACCACGCCATGATGGGTACGGCGGCGGTGGCCATAGGCACGGCGGCGGCCATACCTGGCACCCTGGTCAATCTGGCGGCGGGCGGTGGGGCGCGCACGGCAGTCCGCTTCGGCCACCCCTCGGGCACTCTGCGAGTGGGGGCGGAAGCCCGCCAGCAGGAGGGTGATTGGGTGGTGAGCAAGGCCATCATGAGCCGTAGTGCCCGGGTGCTGATGGAGGGCTGGGTGCGAGTGCCCGGCTAGACCGGCATGGCTGGGGGGCGTGGCCGTTCCACGTGAAACGCCCCGCCCTCTACCCCATCTGGCAAGTGGAAAAGCACCCATGCCAGCGCCATAGGCAAGCCCCTGCCTGGCCCCTATAATCGTCCGCCACGATGGCTACGACCATCTCTGGCGAATACGGGAGGGGGCAGTTTGACTACGCACAATATGGCCGCGAGCACGGTCGCGCTTTTCCGGCCTGGGGCCGAACCCTTGCAGCTGACGCTGGCACTGTCGGCGGCGGGTGATGGTGGCTACTGGGTGGTACTGAGCCAGGGCGCGCCGGGCGAGGCCTTGGTTGCGCTGCACAAGAACAACACCCCCTTGCCCCTGGCTGCCGCTCAGGCACTGCTGGAGCGCACCGTGGCGGCCAAGCTCGACGATGGCTTTGTGGGCCTGGAGAGCGCTGTGCCGGTGGTGGATACCTCGGCGCTGGGTGTGACGGCGGCGCAGCAGGCGGGCTTGTTGGCCCGGCTGGAGCACGGCCAGTGGCGTTTGCTGGCGGCCCGGCAGCGCTCGCGCCTGGTCTGGCGGGTGGGCGAATTGCGGGTGGCGGCGGCGGTGCCGCGTCTGGTCGAGTTGCTGGCCACTGGCGATGCCATGCTGGATTACTGCCTGGCCTGGGCCATAGGCCGCTGCGGTGATGCCGGGGCCAAGGAGGCCATGGCGGGTTTGTCGCGGCGTGGTGGTAGCGAGATGGTCAAGCGCATGGCGCTGCTGGCCT
The DNA here is from genome assembly GCF_036961565.1 of Chitinimonas sp. JJ19. Lineage (NCBI taxonomy): Bacteria > Pseudomonadati > Pseudomonadota > Betaproteobacteria > Neisseriales > Chitinibacteraceae > Chitinimonas > Chitinimonas sp. JJ19. The sequence continues at coordinate 271,931 of NZ_JBAMDD010000006.1, read as the reverse complement.
GGCTGCAACTGGCTACGGCGGATGAGCGTGCAGCCCATGCGGTGCGGCTGGTGGGTGACTGGCCCCTGCCCCTGCGCGAGGCCTGGCAGGCGGGTGAGCCGGCGCAACTGGCGCAGGTGCTGGCCGATGCCGATACCTGGCAGCGGCACAAGCGTGCCGAGTGGCTGGAACAGCTGGACCAGGTTGCGCTGGCCCAGCCACTGGCGCGGCAGCTGCTGCTGGAGGAGCTGGCGCAGCTACCGTTTGCGGCCGGCAGCTTCCGTACCGCCAGGCGCTTGTACAAGGCGGCGGAGTTCCGGGGCGATGCGGCGGTGTGGGCCTTGCTGCAACGGCGCTTCGAGCAGACCGGCGCTGCCTTCAACCATGCTTACGAAGGCCAGGGCCGGTATCTGGATGGCCGCTGGGTACGCATCAGCGATGAGCTGGTCCGCCAGGACAGCCGTCTGGCCTATTCGCAACGCACTCGCCGCTATCTGGTGCAGCGCGGCTGGCGCACGCTGCGCCGCTTGGGTGGCGCTGGCAGTGCGGAGTTTCCGCCGCTGGCTTTTGCCGCCCTGCTGCAGTATGACGATGCGGCAGCCCAGCCCGATGTGGCGGTCAGCCGTTCCGTATGGGATGGCCGCCGCTACCAGACCCGGCGCGAATACCATTACCGCCACCACGATGCCACCCTGTTCAACCGCCTGCTGTTCCGCCCCGGTGGGCCGGTGCGCAGCAACCGCCATGCCAATAGCTGGGCGGCTGATCAGGCCTTGCCGGTCACGCTGGGGCCACGGCTGGAGCCCCTGGCCGAGTGCTGGGATCAGCGGCCCGACCTGCTGTTGCGGCTGGCGCTGGAATCCCGTGCCGAGCAGGTGCAGTGCTTTGCCGCCCGTGCCCTGGCGGGTCTGCCGGCCTATTGCGCCGGCATCAGCGATACCTTGTGGCGTCGCTTGCTCAACAGCCCATTTACCGCCACGGTCCAGTTTGCTTACGACTACCTGTTCCAGCGCATTGCCGCCGAGCCCGACCGTGAACGGCGCGAGGCCTGGTTGGCCCTGCTGGTAGGCAGCCGCCACCCGGCTATCTGCGATGCAGCCCTGGCCCTGCTGGAAGCAGACCCGGCCGGCCATGCCAGCAGCCCCACGCTGGTCACGGCGGTGCTGCTGGCGCGCACGGCCAAGGTACGCAAGCTGAGCCGCCTGCTGTGCCAAGCCGCCCTGGCCATGCCGGGGGTGGCCGAGGCCACGGTGCAAAGGCTGCTCGATTGGCTGGACGATGCCGACCCGGCCACCGAAGCGCTGGAACCCATCTGCGACAACCTGGCTTGGCTGGTGGGCAATACCTTCCGCCCGGCGGCCGGCAAGGTGGACCATGGCCGCCTGCAGACGCTGCTGCAGCATGCGGCTGTGCCGGTGGTCTGCCTGGCCATGGATTGGCTGATTGCCCATGAGCAGCCGGTCAGCAGCCTGCCGCCGGCCGGTTACCGCCCCTTGTTGCAGAGCGAGGACGAGCGGGTGCTGGCGGCTGCCATCCGCTTGCTGGGCGCTCTGCCCGAGCCGGTGTTGTTGACCCAGGCCGAGCTGATTGCCCGATTTGCCCTATGCCCGGCGGCTACCGTGCGCCGCGCCGTGCAGCCGCTGATGCTGCGGTTGGCGGGGCTGGATGCGGCTTTCCTGGCGGGCCTGATGCCCAGCCTGCTGGATGTGGTGTTCCGGGCCGAGACCGTTGAGGGATTGCAGGACGAGGTGCTGGCCCTATTGACCGGGCCGCTGGCCCAGGCCAGCCGCGAGCAGCCGTACGACACCACCCAGCGCCTGCTGGAAGCCCGCAGCCGTGCGGCCCAGCGCCTGGGTAGCTGGTTGTTGGACGGTTATAGCGATGCCGAGCTGCCGCTGAGCCTGTGGGTCAGGCTGACTCGCCACGAAACCTTGGCCGTGCGGCAGCGGGCGCTGGCGATGGTGGCGGCCAATTTTGCTGCGCTGGGCGTGGATGGCCTGCTGCCGGCCCTGGCCAACCGCTGGGACGATGCCCGTGGCGCCTTGATTGCCTGCCTGCAGGCGCGGGTGGCGGCGGCAGATTGGCAGATGGCGCAGTTGATCCAGCTGTGTGACCACGAGCATGCCGATGTGCAGGCCCTGGGCTGTGCGCTGCTGGGCGGTCGGCTGGCCCAGGGTAGCGATACCGAGGCCCTGATGGCACTGGCCCAGCACCCTTCGCTCAAGGTACAGCGCTTTGTGGCGGACTATCTGCAGCAGGCAGTGGCCGACGATGTGGCATCCCTGGTGCGGCTGCGGCCTTATTTCCTGACCGTGCTGGCCCAGGTGAACCGGGGCCGTGCCGCCAAGACGGCGGTGCTGGATTTCCTGCGCCAGCGGGCGGCTGCATCTGAACCGGCGGCACGTGAGGTGGTCACGCTGTTCGAGCACCTTGCTGTAACGGTGGCCCTGACCGACCGGGCGCAATACATCGCCGGTCTTTACGATATACGCCGGCGTTATCCCGCCATTGCGACGGGTCTGGCCGTGCATGCGGCAGCTGTGCGAGAGGTGGCTTGATGGAGTTTCAGTACCGTTATTACGGCGAGAGCCGGGTCAGCAACGATGCCAGCAGCACGGGCATCAGCTTTGCGCCCGATACCCTGCGCAAGCCGGTGCATTTCGTGGCCGACATCAATCGCCATCTGCCCTTCCGCGAGGCAATCTCGGCCTTGCATGACGTGGTGGTGTCGGATCTGCGCACCCGCCAGCGCGATCACAGCGAATACCAGGCCTGGCTGCAATCGCAGGAAGGTGCCCTGCTGGCCGAGTTTATGGAACGGGCTGGCGAACTGCAGGGCCAAGCCAAGGCGGTGCAGGCCCAGCTGGGCGAGGTACAGCGGCGCAAGCAGGCCATGCTGGCCCCTTTCTGGAAGGCCAGGCAGCGTTATTTCGACCATATCTACGCCAGCGACCGCAGCCTGTGGGTCATGCTGGACCCGGTGATCACCGTGCATCCGGACCGGGTGTTCTTCGAGTGCTTCAGCCGCGATGAATCGACCTATGCCAGCGTTAGCTGCAGCCATGAGGCGTTTGATCACCGTGGCGAGTTTGCCTGCGGCACCACCAATATCGATTACTCGGCCGCGCTGTATGACGAGTTCCAGAAGATACGCGACTACAAGACCACGCGGCTGGCGGTGGCGGCCGAGGGCTTTACCGTCCAGACCGGCGACGACCCTGGGTTTGTGGAACACAAGATAGACGTGCCCGATAGCTGGGTGCGCGGCTTTCTGCAGGTCAGCGCGGCCATGGCCCAGCCGGGCCACAGGCTCAGTCTGCATCCCATGGATCTGCATAACTTCTGCCTGCTGCTACGGCGCCGTAAGGAGAAGGCCGGGCCGCGCGCTATCCGCTTCGAGCTGGAGCCGGGCAAGCCGGTGCGGGCTGTGTTCGAGCCCTGGGGCGTGGAAGTGGTATGCCCGCGTTCCAGCCACACAGCCACCGAGCCGCAGACCATACGGGTATGGGGTCGTCGCCGCTTGCTGACGCTGGAGCGCTTCATTGCGCTGGCGCAGACGGTGGAAGTCCATCTGCTGGGCACCGGCCTGCCCAGTTTCTGGGTGGTGGAAGGCTCGGGCCTGCGCTTTACCCTGGGGCTGTCGGGCTGGACTGCCAATGACTGGTCGCGCGCCGGCCAGTTCGACCTGCTGGGCCCGCGCAAGCATGCCGATGCGCTGACCCGTGAGAAGGTTTACCAGACCCTGGCCCAGCACTGGAAGCTGACGCCCACCGAGCTGGGTGCGGCCGCCGGGCTGGACCCGCAGGTGGCGGAATCCTGCCTGCTGCTGTTTGCCGAGGCTGGCCGGGTGGTCTATGACCTGGGCGACCGCGCCTACCGGCTGCGCGAACTGTCGCGTGAGCCGCTGCCGCTGGATCAGTTGCGCTACGGTAATGAGCGGGAGGAGCGCGCTGCCGGCATGGTGGCGGCAGGCCAGGTGGGCAAGCTGGCCATACAGGCCCAGGCGGCCGGCAGGGTGATAGAGGCCCTGGTGGACGACGCTGGCCGCAAGCGGCCGGTCAGGCTGGTGCTGGATGGCGATGAGCGGCTGGTGGAGGCCAGCTGCCAATGCGATTACTTTGTCCGCAACCGGCTCTACAAAGGCCCCTGCGAGCACATGCTGGCAGCGCGATTGGCGGCCAGCCGCCAGCGGGCAGGCCAGGCTGCGCAATAGCGATACCGGATACCGGCCCACGCTGGGCCGGATGGAATGAACCCAGTCTTTACCTTGAGGAGAAAACGCCGGGTCTGATAGACTCGGGCTCGCGTATGGCGGGGTGGCTCTTGCAACCCGGACGGTGGATCGCCGTCCTTGTACCTAGCTGCCCCACGCGTCACTGGCCTGCTCTTCACTGGGCCGTAACACACCCCTAGCGCCATGACGGTGCGGCTTGTGCCAAGCCCGATGGCGCTAGGGGTGCGTTACGGCTTCGAGTGGAACAGTCCAGTCTACAAGGCTCTTCGATGAGAACCCCGCCATCGCGTTCCCCCCTCTGTCCTGCCCGGCGTAGCGCCACCTTATGAGCGACGCCGCCCAAACCAGCCGCGAAGCAGTCATCGCGCGCATCCGCAACAGCAGCAAGGACGCCGTCGTCCTGGAAGAAATGCGCCGCCTGGGCTTTTGGCCCCAGGGCCAGGCTTCGCCCGGTGAGGGCGAGGTGGCTGCGCTGATCGAACAGGAAGCCGCGCTGATCCAGGAACTGCAACAGATCAACCGCAACCTGGCCCGTGTGCGCGACCCGCAGGCCGCGCTACTGGAGATGAAAAAAGAGCGCATGGCGGCTGCCAAGCGCCGCCGCGAGGAAACCCGCCAGCGCCATGCCCAGCTGCGCTACCAGCGTGCCACCGCCTGGCATGCCCGCATGCAGCAGGACATCGTCTACCTGGGAGCGGGCGTATCGGAGGGCCTCGATGATGCGCGCCACGATGCCGCCAGGCTGGCCAGCAAGCAGCTGCCGCTGCTTGATGGGCCACAGACGCTGGCCACAGCCATGGGTGTGCCACTGGCTGAACTGCGCTTTCTGGCCTATCACCGCAGCGTTTCGCGCATCAGCCATTACCGCCGCTTTGGCATAGCCAAGAAGACCGGCGGCGTGCGGTTGATCTCGGCCCCCATGCCGCGCCTGAAGCGTGCGCAATATTGGGTGCTGGACCGTATCCTGGCCAGGCTGCCACTGCACGAGGCGGCGCACGGCTTTGTGCCGGGGCGTTCCATCGTCGGTAATGCCCTGCCCCATGTGGGGCGCGCCGTGGTGCTGAACCTGGATTTGCAGAACTTCTTCCCCTCCGTCGCCTACCCGCGTGTGCGCGGCCTGTTCCAGTCGTTTGGCTATTCGCGCCAGATGGCAACCCTGCTGGCGTTGATCTGTACCGAGACGCCCAGCGAGGAGGTGGAGCTGGATGGCAACCGCTACCATGTGCAGACCGGCGAGCGCTGCCTGCCACAAGGTGCGCCGTCCAGCCCTGCCATTACCAATCTGCTGTGCCGGCGGCTGGACAAGCGGCTGACTGCCACGGCGGCCAAGCTGGGCTTTAGCTATACCCGCTATGCCGATGATATGACCTTCTCGGCCGATGCCCCCCAGGCCGACGGCCTGGCCCGACTGCTCTGGCGGGTCAAGCGCATCATTGCCGACGAGGGCTTTACCCTGCACCCGGACAAGCAGCGCATCATGCGCGCCGCCAGCCGGCAGGAAGTAACCGGCGTGGTGGTAAACCGGCAGCCGGCCATCTGCCGCGATACGCTGCGGCGTTTCCGGGCGACGATGTTCCAGGTGGAAAAGGATGGCCCGCTGGGCAAGCAATGGAATGGCAACAGCAACGTCATTGCCGCGCTGGAGGGCTATGCCCGCTTTATCGCCATGGTGGACCCTGCCAAGGGTGAGCCGCTGTGCCAGCGCGCTGCCTTGCTGCGTGCCAAGTGGGGCTCGGTACTGCCAGCGCCTGCCAGCACTGGCTATCGCCGTGCCTTCCGGGCGGCCAGTGCCGAAGGCCGGCAGACGCCGGGCCGCATCTGGCTGCCGGCGGAGAGGCCCGTGCCCCAGCTGGAGCAGACCGACCAGCAGCAACGCGAGCAGCGCGCCGCTGCGCGCGAGGCCGCGCAGCCCAGGCCAGCGCCACAGTCCACCTCCGGCCGCCCCAATGCCACCCCGCCTGCCACCCCGCCGCAGGGCGCCAACCCGGCTGCCACCGGCTTTGTGCAGCAATACTATGGCCTGCTGGCCGTAGGCCAGTTCATGGCCCTACTGGCCATCGGGGTGCTGGGCCGCTTCTGGCTGTTGCCGCTATGTGGCCTGGTCTTGATGCTGTATGCCTTGCGCACACGCCATATCAGCGGCTGGCATTTTGCCTTGGCCTTGGTGGTGGGCATACTGTTTGATGGGGTATTGCATTAGGCGCCGCGAACCAAACCCTTTTGGAGCGCTCCCGTACGGGTTCGCAGCCTTGCCCTTCATCCGGCAAGGTTGCGAACGACGCGGCGAAAAGACTTTGAACAGGCTCTTAGCTGCGGCGATAGATGGCCATGGCTATTGAGCCCAGCAGGCAGGCGGCGCCAACACCCAGCAGAAAATCCGAGGAATCTGCGTGATCGGACAGCACGACGGCCTGGGTGTCCTCGGGCAGATAGCGTATCTCCAACGGCGGCATATCGCGCGGGGACTGATTCCGCAGGCTTTTGCCCAGGCGGTCGGATAGATCAACCGAGGCCCGCACCGAACGCCCGCTTTCGGTTTCATAGTGGATACTGGCCGAGTAGTTCCGGCTGCGCCAGTCTATGGTCTGCCAGTCCACACTTTCGATGGTGGCCTCGGTCGTCACACCATGATCTTCCAGCGCCCGGTTATCGCGGCGTTCCTGATAGCCTTGGTACAACATGATGGCGCCCACTACCGCAAGTACGGGCAGGGTCAGCGCATCTCTTGTCGATTCGAACATCAGTTCATTCTTTCTGTTTTGTCGCTGTATTGCCGTAAACCAGGCAAAAAAGCCCCTGTGGGTGCGGGGACACAAGGTGCCTCGCAAATACACAAGATAGGGAAACTATCGGCGATGGGATAGGTACAAACAAACACACCGGCCTAGCGCCGGTGTGTTTGCGTTTTGCCGGAGGAAGCGCGTATCAGGCAGCCGCTGTTTCCATCTCGCCGGCAGACTTCTTCTTGTAGTGACGGTAGAGCACTACGCCCACGGCTGCCAGCAGGGCCACGGCGGCGCCGCCGAACATGCCGGCGGAGCTGTCCTTGTGGTCGGCCAGTTCTATCACCTTGGTGTCTTCCGGCAGGTACTTCACCTGCAGCGTGGCGGGGGCGTCGCTGTCGCGCAGCTGCTTGCCTTGTGCGTCTGGCAGTTCGACCGAACCGGCGATTTCCTGGCCGGCTTCGGTGGTGAAGCGGATATCGGCCTTGAAGTTGCGGTCACGGCCGCGCTTGGTGGACCAGTTCACCTGCTCGACCACGGCCTCAGCCAGCTTGCCGTGATCATTCAGGGCCTTGCTGTGGCGGTATTCTTCTACGCCGCTGTAGAGCAGGCCTATGCCGACAAGGATAAGGACGGGTACGAGCAGAAAGCTTTTGATTTTATCGATCATGACGGTATGTATGTATCGGTATGCAATGTAGGGATGGGCGCAGCCAGCCTGCAGGCTGGCCGGCTGCGCCTAAGGGCTTGCCCCGGCCGCGTCGATGCCGCCGGGACAGGTATCAATCGTCGCTGCTGGCCAGCGACAGCAGTATGCGCAGCACGTACCACAGCATCAGCGCGATGGAGGCGAACAGATGCAGGGCAGCGCCGGCGGGGCGGTCGGTGGGGTAGTGATGAATGATGTTGGAGGTGTCGTACAGCACGCAGCCGCCGGCAAACACCACCATGATGGCGGAGAACCAGATGCCCAGCTGGAAGCCGAAGATCACGCTGGCGATGATGGCGCCCAGGGCCACCATGCCACCGATGCGCAGCATGCCGCCCATGAAGGAGAAGTCCTTCTTGGTGGAGAAGGCCGTCCAGGTCAGGCCACCGACCAGAAGCAGGGTGATAAAGCCTGCAGCGGGGATGGCGGCAGGGGAGATGGCGGCAGCCAGGGCGAACAGCGGGGCAAAGATCAGGCTTTCGGCCAGCACATAGATGCTCAGGCCGACCAGCTGCTTCTGATTGCTCTCGGCGTTATCGGCCAGATGGGTGGCCAGCCAGCCCACCACCATGAAGCCGCCCATGAAGGCCAGCCACATATACTTGCCGCCAGCCAGCACACTCAGCATGGCGCGGCCCAGGCCGACGACATGGAAGACGGCCGAGATGGCCACGAACGACAGCATGGCCACACTGAGGTGAACATAGGTGGAACGGATGAACTCGGCGCGGCTGGCGACGGCCATGCCGCCGCTAGGGCCGCCTTCGTAGATTTCTTGCACAGTTATTTCTCCCTGATTATCAGATAGTTCGCATGCATTTGGCATGTCGGGGCGAATTCTAGCAGCCGCTCGTGGGTATGCCTGCCTGCATGGGGGCGAGTGTGAATAGTTGTGTAGTGATCAGGGTGGGCCATGCAACCTGGCTGCTGCTGTCTGGCCCATCCTGATGGTGGCCCTGCCTAGCCGGTCAGGCGCGACCAGAGCCGCGACAAGCCGCCTTGCTTGGGCAGGACGCGCTCCAGATCGCTGAGCTGGCCCACCCCCTGGCTGATCAGCTGCTTGAGCAGGGCCGGCGTGCCGGACTTGCGCGACAGCGTGACTTCCTCGTCGTTGATGACGGTGATCACCAGCATCTCTACCGGGCCAGCGGCCGACTGCAGGGTTCGCGGCAAGGGGGCAAAGGCCTTGGTGATCATCAGGTTAACCGGTGCCGCAGCACCGATGTCCAGCCCGCCGGTGGTCATGCCATCGTATGCTTCCACGATTTCCAGAAAGCCGGCCTCACTGACGACCTCGGCATACAAGGTCTGGGCTATGGCCTGCAGCGCCCAGTCGGCTGGGCCCTGGCTGATCACCAGCAGCTCATAGCCCAAGCCGGCGTCCCGCTCCCCGGCGAAGGCCTCAGGATCACTGAGCCCGCAGGAAGCGTAGATATGCGTGCCTGGCCCGTAGATATCGGACGCTATGCTCAGAATGCGGCCCTGCCAGTAGCCGGCCAGCGCTTCGGCGTTGAAGGGGGTGGCAGCTACCTTGCCCAGCTGTTGCTCATAGAAGGCCAGCAAGGCCGTGTCGTCGAACCCGGCAAAAGGTAGCCCCTGCAGCATTGAGTGCTCAAGGGGCAGGCTTTGCCTGAGAATGCGTGCATTGTTCGCCATCTGAATACCCTCTCCCTTTGGTGTTTTACATGACCGGCTGCATGCTACGCAGTGGACGCAGGCCGGTCATACCCCATATGGGTGAGTGGTCGCGAGATTCGGTGTGGGTACAACAGGGTCGCGAGCACTTGTATCGAGGCAGGCGTGCAGCCCATGCACGCGATGGCGAGCGCCAGCAAGGGCGGGAACAATCTGGGGGCGTCTGCTGAACGCATCACTACCCAGCGATGACTTGCGCCATTACCCGGAGCTAGTCCGGCGGGGTTTCCAGGGTGATGAACAACTCGTCTATGCGGCAATCGAACAGGTTGAGCAGGGCATCCAGCACATTGGTATTGAGTTTTTCGGCCTGGTTGTCGACGATGCGCTTGAACTGCGAGTAGGAGATATCGCAGCCACGGCTGATGAGCTCGCGGTAGAGCTTGGAGATATCGCGGTAGCCGTGCTGGGCCATCAGCACCCGGACATTGAGTGCAAGGCGGCGCTGGCCATACTTATAGCCCTGGCCGGCCGGTGTGCTGGCGGAATCGGTGGTATCTGGCATGCATGTCGTTCCTCACTACGACATGCACATCATACCGCAGCGGGTCGCCAGGCGCACTTTATGGCCCTTTGGCGAAAAAAATGTGCATCAGATGGAAATAAATTGATTGCAGGGGCTTGCGCCCGGCTTTTTTATCGTGCCATACTGCATCCCATACCAGCCCGATAGCGGGCCGGGACACATGAATTTCGAACTGGAGCTGCAAACGTGAACACCCTTTCCATCAACCTGATAGCAGTGAGCCGGCGCATGACGTCGTGGCTGGCTGTTGCGGCCGGCGCTGGCGCCGCTCGCCTCGGGTTGCCGGAGAGCGTGGCTCAGGCGTTTGCCGCCACGCCGACGCTGGCAGGCCAACCAGCCGGCCGTCATGAGCGCAAGCACCACGAAGTCTGCCTGGGCAAGCTCAATCAGTACCAACAGGCATGGCACATGTACAGGAAGCATCCGGGGTTTACCCCACAGGTCGCTGGAGGAATACGCTAGCGACGGATCGAAACGCTCGATCAGGCTCCAAGCCCGGATGCTCCAAATGGACTCCGGGCTTTTTGTTTTCTTGGCATTGGAGTTATCGATGAACCTTCACCTCAAGCGAGCGTGCCAGTCGGACAGTGGCACCGGCCCGCAACCCAGCAGTAAAGCCCTCGCTCGGCGGGGCCTGTTCCCGGTACTTACCGGATACGGACAGCAACGATCTTTCACAACATGGCGTCGTACTGCCCCCTCCCCTGTGCCCAGCATGTGCATGGCGTGGTTGCCGGGGCAGCCGCGTGGATGTAGCTCAACCGGTAGAGCGTGACCCAATGTGGTCGAGGCCGTGGGTTCGAATCCCACCATCCGCGCATTCACGTAAGTGGCTTCTGTGCTGGCTGTGGCCTGCCTGTACCGGCAAAGTCGCGGGTGCGATGGCCGCCACGCAGGGGCAGCGGTGCAGAGGCTGCTTACGTGAATTGGATACATACAGTAGCGAGGTAGCCAGCCTACCGTTTTGCGCACCGTTCGACTTCTGGTGAGGTCACTGGACTTTCAATCCAGTCAGAGGGGATCGTAACCATAGAGCCTGCTCAATGCTTTTCGCCTCGTCGTTCGACACCTTGCCCTTGGCAAGGCATCGAACCCGGAGGGCTGATCTGGAAAAAAGCCATCCACTGCGTTGTGGAGCTTGGCAATAACTTGTTATTGCCAGCACTCCCCGCCTTGGGTCTGGCCCTTTTCCAAATCAGCGACAAGGCGAAAAAACATTGAGCAGGCTCTGACGGTGTATCAGTTTCGCGTGTACTTCGGGGAGATCGTAGCTCAGTTGGCAGAGCCCCAGGTTGTGGTCCCGGTGGTCATCGGTTCGAGTCCGATCGGTCTCCCCCAAGTACATGCTTTTCATTCAATCAATCGTGCCCAGATGTGGCAGGAAGGAGAGTCATCATGGCAAACCCTACAAGTATCAAGAAGCCGACGCTCGATGCCTTCGAGCCCATGACCCCCTTGGCCATGCAGGCCGCGCGCGAGTTGCTGAGCCGTGGCGGGGTGTTGGTCAGGGCCAGTCGCAGCATGGTTGAGATACGCAGGCAGAACCAGCTGGCCACCATAGATGGCGCGGCACGGGTGACCTGGCGGCCCGCGCTGTAGGGCGCGGCCAGCCCCGGCGCGGCCTGCCTTGCCGTCGAACCGGGGTATTTCTTTTATTGGGGTGTAGCTCAGTGGGTAGAGCACATGGCTTTGATCCATGTGGTCGGGGGTTCGAATCCCTCCACCCTTGCCAACTCTGTTAGATAAACAACTCAGGTAGGTAATAAGTGCTGACCATGGTGGGGCACTCGCGGCGCTTGAACAGCGCAGCGCCCCAGCCTTGGCGGCCACATTTTCGGCGGGAGCCTGCTGGTAAGGCGGGTGGCTGTTTTGGCTGCCTTCGTGGGTTCGAATCCCACGCCCGTAATGGCATCTGCCAGGCGCGCTCGGCGCTGGCGCCAGATGTTGATCTGCTTTCGAAGCGTAGCGCAGCCCGGTAGCACACTTGGTTTGGGACCAGGGGGTCGTCAGTTCGAACCTGACCGCTTCGACCAAACAACCGCAACGGTTTCGGCACTTTAAGTCGGAATCTGTTCGGCCACGCCTGCCTTTGCAGGCATCCCTATCCGGCTCAGTAGCGCAATTGGCAGCGCAGCGGATTCCAAATCCGAAGGTTGGAGGTTCGATTCCTTCCTGGGTCGCCATCTTTAGCGTCGCATTTAAGCGGCACCACCTCCCCGCAACTCGCATGGACGCACTGGCTCGCTATGCCACTGTGCCTGCGGGGTGACACATCCATGCAGCACCAGGGTGTCCTCACACCCGTCCGGCGGAAGCCGGGGTGCTGCGCCTTATTTAGTGGATGGCAGCTTGCCCTCCACCCGAATGCCACGGTCTGGCTGGCTGTGGAAAGGGAGGCCCGCCATGCCCTTGCACCGTAGGTGCCTGGGGTAGATGGGGATGGGCCACGCACGGGCATGGTGGGGGCCTGTGTGGATAGTTTCGGGCGTTGGGCGCTGGCCCGGTTGCCGCCGTTTTGTCCGGTTTTCCGCGGCTGCCGCGGCCGGCTGTTGCTGTCCTGCCTATGCCAGCAAGTTATTGATTCACATGGCGCCATAGAGACTACACTGCAGGCAAGGGTGGGGTCTTGTGATGCCCGGATGCCGTATATCGCGCGCGGCCCTTGGCGCGATACCAACCCAGAGAAAAACAGATACATGTAACCAAGGTGACATCATGACCATGAAGCAAGTGCTGACCCTCGATATCGCCGGCCGACCCTATGCCTGGCTGAATCCCGAAGAAGCCGTAACCTACTACGCCAAGAACAAGGTGGCGTGGGAACTGGGCCGTGCCCGTGCCGTATTCCGTGGCGGCTACAACCACCATGGCGCGCGTTCGCGCATTGAAGTGGCGCCCATCATTGCCATTGCCGGCAGCGAGATCATGGCCTCCATGGCCTGGGATCAGCTGGTGCTGAGCGACCGCGACAATACCCTGCTGTTCAAGCGCGACCAGAATACCTGTGGCTACTGTGGCCGCCGTCTTGCCCGCCGCTACCTGACCCGTGACCATATCCTGGCCCGCAGCCGTGGCGGCAAGGATACCTGGACCAATTGCGTGACGGCCTGCCGTGACTGCAACCAGGCCAAGGGTGCCAGGATGGTGGAGGATTTCCGCCCGCTGATCTATGTGCCTTACGCACCCTGCCGGTTCGAGCATTTCCTGCTCAGCGGCCGCAATGTGCTGGCCGATCAGCATGCCTACCTCAGGGCCAAGCTGCCCAAACACAGTCGCCTGCGGGCACACTGAAAGCCAAGCGTTCCAGCCGGACACTTGGCTTTTTTTCTGCCTGCCGGGTTTGCAGGCCTGTGAGCCCGCCCACAGGCAAACCATCAGGGGGCTGCTAGGATGGCGCCATTGTCTGCCGCCTACCGGAGCCTGCGCGTGTCCCTACCCCTGTTGCATCCCGATGGCCAGCCCGTACGGATCGCCGTGCTGGGCTTGGGCTATGTGGGGCTACCCCTGGCGGTGGCCTTTGCTCGATTTTTCCCGGTGCTGGGTTTTGATACCGATGCCGCCCGGGTGGCCGCCATCCAGCAGGGTTACGACGCCACCCGCTCGCTCAGCACCGCCGAACTGGCGGCGGCAAGCCAGCTGCGCTGCAGCAGCCAGGCGGCCGACCTGGCGGGCTGCAATGTCTACATCATCACCGTGCCTACCCCCTTGGATGCGGCACTGCAGCCAGATCTTGCTGCGGTACTGGCGGCCACCCGGCTGGTCGGCCAAGCCATGGCGGCGGGTGCGGTAGTCATCTATGAATCCACCGTCTACCCTGGGGTGACCGAGGCGCATTGCGCCCCGCTGCTGGCCCAGGTGTCGGGCCTCGCCTTCAACACCGGCTTTGTGGTGGGCTATAGCCCTGAACGGGTCAGCCCGGGCGATGGCACGCGGCGGCTGGCCGATATCTGCAAGCTGGTGTCGGGCTCCACCCCGGCGGCGGCGGAGTTTATCGAGGCCCTGTACGGCTGCGTGGTGCCTGCGGGCATCTATCGTACTGGCAGCATTGCCGTGGCCGAGGCGGCCAAGCTGATAGAAAACACCCAGCGCGATCTCAATATCGCCCTGGTGAACGAGCTGGCCATGCTGTTCTCGCGCCTGGGGCTGGATACCGTGGAGGTGCTGGAAGCGGCCGGCAGCAAGTGGAACTTCCAGCCTTACCGGCCTGGCCTGGTGGGGGGGCACTGCATCAGCGTCGATCCCTATTATCTGTGCCACCAGGCCCGCGCCGTGGGCCATACGCCGCAGCTGGTGCTGGCAGCCAGGCAGGTGAACGAGGGCATGGCCCACCATGTGGCGGGCGAGGTGCTACGGCTGATGGCACGGGCCGGTCTGGCCGTAGCGGGTGCCCCGGTGCTGGTGCTGGGTTTCGCCTTCAAGGAAGCCTGCCCCGATATCCGCAATACCAAGGTGGCAGACCTGGTGCGCGAGCTGCAGGCCTGCGGTGCCAGGGTGGATATCTACGACCCCTGGGTCGATGCCACCGAGGCCTTCAGGCAGTACGACCTACGCCTCCTGCGCCAGCCGCCCCAGCCGGGCGCTTACGCTGCCCTGGTGCTGGCCGTGCCGCAGCCGGAGTTCCTGCACTGGGGCGTGGTGGGCCTGCGGGCGCTGGGCCAACCCGGCCATGTGCTGTACGACCTCAAGTCGGCCCTGCCGCAGGGTGCGGCGGATGGGCGACTGTAGCTACTGGCTGTCTGCAACCGACAGGGCCGTCTTGTCGACCTTGCCGGTGCTGGTGCGTGGCAATTGCTCCACCAGGCTCAGGTACTGGGGAACGTGGCTGGGTTCCAGTTGCTGCCGGCAGGCGGCCAGCAGGCTGGCTACATCCAGCGAGGCACCGCTGGCCGGCAGCACATAGGCCTTGATGGCGTGGCCCCAGACGGGGTCGGGCACGCCGATGACGGCTGCCTCCCTGACGCCAGGCTGGGCCAGCAGGGCCAGTTCCACCTCGCGCGGCGCCACCTTCTCGCCGCGTGACTTGATCACCTCGTCCATCCGCGCCACAAAGTACAGATATCCCGCTTCATCCAGCCGGCACAGGTCGCCGGTGTACAGCACCTGCTCGCCGGGCAAGGGGCCGGGCCGCAAGCGGCGAGCGGTGGCCTCGGGTTTGTTCCAATAGCCGCGCATGACGGTGGCGCCGCGTATCACCAGCTGCCCCACCTGCCCTGGCCCCAGCTTCTGGTCGGCCTCGTCCACCAGCCACAACTCGGTGCCGGGTATGGCCAGGCCCACACTGTCGGGTTTGTGCGGCAAATCCTGCGGCGGCAGATAGCTGCAGCGCTTGCACTCGGTCAGGCCATACATGGCAAAGAGCTGAGCCTCGGGGAACAGCCGCTGTGCGGTGGCGATATGGCTCGGTGCCAAAGCGGCGCCGGTGCTGCTCAGGTAGCGCAGGTGAGGTAGTGCAACCTTGTCCGCCGGCAGTTCGGCCAACAGCGCCAGCACGCTGGGGACCAAGGGCCAGGCGGTGACTGCCTCGCGCCAGGCGCGGGCCAGCAGCTGCGGCAGGAGGGCATGGGAGCGCTCCAGCAGCACCCTGGCGCCGACAGCCGTGGCCAGTATCAGCTGGTACAGGCCGTAGTCGAACGACAGTGGCAAGGCCGCCAGGATCACATCATCCTGCCGATTGCCCAGGTAGTGGTTGATGGCCGCGGTGGCGGCCAGCATATTGCGGTGGCTCAGCATCACCCCCTTGGGCTCACCGGTGCTGCCCGAGGTATAGAGGATGGCGGCCAGATCGATATCCAGGTTCTGGCCCGGTGGCTGGAAGCTGGATGGCAAGGCAGCCAGCGCGGCCGCATGGCTGCATAGCCCTGGCAGCGGCTGGGTGGCAACGCCAGCGACCAGCACGCAGGCCAACTGGTGGAATTGCCCCAGCAGGGTGGCATGCTGGTCGGCCAGTGCCGCATCGGCCATCAGGGCGCGGGCGCCGGTGTCGTGCAGGTAGTAGGCCAGCTTGTCGCTACGGGTATGTGGGCTCACCGGGCAGACCACCGCGTCGGCCTTGAGCACTGCCCACAGGGCGACCACGCTGGCGACGCTGTTGTCGGCCAGTACGATGACCCGATCACCCCGCATCAGGCCAGCCTGCAGCAGGGCGTGGGCCAGGGCGTCGCTCTGGCGGGCCAGCTCGGCGTAGCTGAGACGCTGCTGGCCGCAGACCAGGGCGATCTTGTCGGGCAGTTGCTGTGCGCTGTGCGCCAGATAGTCCTGCAGCAGGGAGCCGGGCAGACGCATCTGTGAAGTCCTTCACTATGCCCAGATGGGCGATGAACTAACATGGCGCTAAACCTGTGGTGATGCAAGCCATCACTGCATGACTTGTGAAGCGCGTCACAGGGCAGCGGCCCGGGCGCGGATCTGGACCGGGTACAGACAGGAGGAATTGCATTGGATGAAGTCGTACGCCAACCGTCGGTGCAGGAGAGTGCCTGGCGCCTGCTCAAGGGCCTGCGGCCCCGTGCCGTAGACCTCGCCAGGCTGGCGCTGATCCAGCAGCCGCCGGCTGAGTGGCTGGCCCAGCCTGATCATCTGGTCGCCTTGCTGCCGCAGCTGGGCCTTAATGACGAGGGGTTGGCGGAGTTTCCGCCCGCGCTGCATGGCAGTTGCGGCCAGGGCCTGCGCATCTGGCAATACCCCATCCAGTTCGGCCCCTATCTGGCCCAACTGGCCCGCCTGCAGGTGCGCTCCTATCTGGAGCTGGGCATACGCCACGGCGGCAGCTATCTGGCCACGGTGGCGCTGCTGGAGCGGTTCCGGCCGCTGGATTTTGCCGTGGGGGTGGACATCATTCCCTGTGCTGCCATGGCCCAATACCAGGCCATCAACCCGCGCAGCCGGTTTGCCTGTCTCAACAGCCAGTCTGCCGAGTTCAGCATGCTGCTGCAGCAGTACGGCACCGTAGACCTGGTGTTCATTGATTCGCACCATGAGGAAAACCAGTGCCGGCGGGAGTTCGCGGCGTTGGCACCCTACGCCAACATGATTGCCTTCCACGATATCAGCAATATCGGTTGTCCCGGCATTGCCACGGTCTGGCAGGAGATCAAGGCCTTACCCGGTTGGACCTGCCATGAGTACACCGAGCAATACCCCGGCCTGGGCCCCTATATGGGGATAGGCCTGGCCATCAAGAACAGCCGTCTGGACGAGCTGGCCTAGCGTGCCAGGACGGCGGAGGAAAACATGCAAAACACCATCGCAACCATCAAGGCCATTGTGGCCAAACTCAAGCGTGAACCCGCCCTGGCCGACAGCCTGGGTGATACCGCCGACCTGATCAACGAGGTCGGACTCGATTCGCTGGAGATGTTGCAGTTCATGCTGGAGGTGGAAGAGCGCCTGGGCATAGAGATCGACTTTGACGCGCTGGAGTTCGACTACCTGCGCTCCATCGCCACCCTGGCGGGCTTCCTGCAGGGCATGCCACGGCGCCAGCCGGCAACGGGGCTGGCATGAGTGCGCCGGTCGCCGTCATCCTGACCTCGGCCGTGGGGCTGGGGGTCTATATCCCCGCCCTGTTGATACAGGGACGCCTGCGCCAGCAAGGGCTGGTGGTGCGCTGTGAGGTGCTGGAGGACTATTACACCGCCAGCCGCCAGCAAAGCCATATTGCCCACGGTGAGGCTCATCACGCCGATTTTGCCCTGGCGCAGCTGGCTCACCGCATGGCCCGCGATGTGCAGGACTGCCTCGACGGCGAGCGGCTGCAGACCTTGCTGACGGACTGGGCCCGGCAAGGCTGCCGCCATTTCATGGTGTGGTCGGGCTTCTGGCTGCCCATCCTGGCGCGCTACCAGGCCCAGACCGGCTGGGCGCTGGAGATAGACCATTGCCGCATCGATGTCGAGATGTCGGCGTCTTTCCGGGTGCATGCCGATCTCGCCGCCCAGGGCCGGGAAATCTGGCTATGGCATGGCGATACCGGCAGGCTGGTGCATGAGATACCGGTGGGTAGCGCCCCACCCCTGCCCTGGCAGCAACGGCAGGCGCGGCTGACCGTACATGGCGGCGGCTGGGGCATAGGCACCTACCAGGCGCGGGCCGAGGCGCTGGCGCAGGCTGGCTTTGCGCTGGATCGCGTCATCCACACCGAGGCCGAGGCCTCCCTCGCCCGACCAGGCGACGCCTGCTTTCTGCTGCAGCCTGGCTGGCGGGCCTGGCACCGCGATGCTGCTGGGGAGTTGCAGTTCCCCGCCATGGGCGAAGTCACGGCTTCACGTGAAACCATCTATCTGCGGCATGCCCAATACCATGTGCTGTATGACGTGATACGCCGTAACCAGGCCATCGTCAGCAAGCCGGGCGGCTGCACCCTGATCGACTCGCTGGCTTCGGCCACGCCGGTCGTGCTGCTGGAACCCTATGGCTATGCCGAGGCCCGCAATGCCGATATCTGGCTGCAGCTGGGCTTTGGCATACGCTACGAGGACTGGCGCGACAGCGGTTTCGACCCCGCCCTGTTGGCGCAGCTGCACCGCAATCTGCTGGCCCATGCCGGGCGCGGCACCGACTATCCGCAGGCCTATGCCGCCAGGCTGCTGCAGGAGCAAGCCGCATGATACGGTTGTCCGACGCACTGGCTGCCCCTTCCTGGGTGGTGATACAGCTGCTGGAGCAGTGCAATCTGCGCTGCACCATGTGCTACGAGTGGGGTGACAATGGCGCCTACCATGGGCTGGACAAGCTGGCGACGCTGGATCTTGACCTGGTACTGCGCACGGTGGACGAATGCCTGCCGAGCAAGCCCACCTTCGAGTTCTTCGGCGGCGAACCCCTGCTCTACCCTGGCATCTGGCAGGTGATACGCCGCATACGCGAGGGTGGCTGCGAGCTGGCCTTCCCCACCAATGGCACGCTGCTGGAGAAATACGCCGAGCAACTGGTAGACCATGGCCCGACCCGCTTGTGGATATCGCTGGATGGCCCGGCGGCCATCAACGACAGGCAGCGCGGCCGGGGCGTGTTCAAGCGGGTGATGCGCGGGTTGGCCAAGCTGCAGGCGGTGAAAGAGGCCAGGGGTAGCCGCTACCCCGAGCTGGGCATTACCTATGTGGTGACCCCGGCCAATTGCGATTTCGTGGCGTCCTTCTTTTTGCAGGATATCGATCTCGGCCTGCTGTCCTGCGTCAGCATCGAGCTGCAGAGCTATGCCACCCATGCCCAGACCGAGGCGTATGCTGAGGTGCTCAAGACCGAATTCGGCGTGCAGGGCGCCCCCTGTGCCCGTGCCTATGCGCGCGATCCGGCCATCTTCGCCGGCATAGACAGCGACAGCCTGACGGCGCAGATGCAGGCCGTGGCACAGGCCTGTGCCGAGCGTGGCATCCTGTTCCACAGCCAGCCCAAGACCTTGCAGGCCGACAATATCCGGCAGTACTTCTCGGCCAACTGGCAGGCCATGGTAGACCACAAGAGCCGCTGCGGCGTGCCCTGGCTGGCCGCCGAGATCTCGGCGCGGGGCGAAGTCAGTACCTGCCATTCCTTTTACGATCTGCCCATAGGCAATATCCACCAGCAGCCCTTGCTGGAGATCTGGCGGGGCGAGCGGCTCAGGCAGGTGCGCGAGCATCTGCGCGGGCAATTGTTCCCTATCTGTACTGCCTGTTGCCGTTACTACGGCGGCGCCGGTGCCTTGCCTGCGCCAGCGGCCCAGCATGGCTGACAGTGTTGCCACCGATACGGGGCATGCCGACCGCTGGCATGCGGTGCGGGCAGGCCTGCAGGCGCAGCGACAGGCACCGCCGCTGGCACGGCAGGACCGTAGCGGGCCGCTGCCGGCCAGCTTTGCCCAGCAGCGGCTATGGCTGCTGGAGCAGTTGAGCGGCCCCAGCGCCCAGCACAATCTTTGCGTGAGCCTGCACCTGCGTGGCCCGCTGCAACCATCGGCACTGCAAAGCAGCCTGACCCTGCTGCTGGACCGGCACGAGGCCCTGCGCACCACCCTGTATCTGGAAGACGGCGTGCTGTTGCAGCGCATACACCCGACCACAGACGTGCACTTGCCGCTGCAAGAGGTGGCCGACGAAGCCACGCTGGCCGAGCTGGCCCATGCCGAGGCAGCCACACCGTTCGACCTGAGCCAGCCGCCCTTGCTGCGCGCCCGCCTGCTACAGCTGGATGCGCAGCAACACTGCCTGTTGCTGACCCACCACCACCTGGCGTTCGATGGCTGGTCGTTCGAGGTATTCATGTCCGAGCTGGGGCAGGTGTACGGCGCCTTGTCCCAAGGCCAGCCTGTGAGCTTGCCCCCCCTGCAATGGCAGTACGCCGATTACGCCGCCTGGCAGCGTGACTGGCTGCGGGGCGAGCAACTGGCACAGCTACGGGCATACTGGCTGGCCCGGATGGCGGGGCCACCCGCCGTGCTGCAACTACCCGGCGAGAAGCCGGCCTGTGGGGTTGCGCAGCGGCGTGGCGCCTGCATGCCGTTCGACTTGCCGCTGGCCTTGAGCCTAGCCTGCAAGGCCATGGCCGCGCAGGAGGGGGTGACGCTGTTTGTGCTGCTGCTGGCGGCCTACCAGACCTTGCTGTACCGGCATGGCGGCCAGACCGACATCGTGGTCGGCACGCCTGTAGCCAACCGTAACCGGCGGGAACTGCAGGGCTTGGTGGGTCTGCTGGTCAATACTCTGCCGCTGCGCAGCTTGATGGACGGCGCGGCCAGCTTTCGCCACCTGCTGGGGCAGTTGCGGCAGACCGTGCTGGAGGCCTACCGCCATCAGGACATGCCCTTCGAGCTACTGGTGCAAGCCTTACCCCTGCCGCGCCAACCGCATGTGCCCCCCTTGGTGCAGACCCTGTTTGCCTACCTCAACCTGCCGCCCTCGGGCTGGACGCTGCCTGGGCTGGTGGTAGCGGCCGACAATGTGGCCAATGGCACAGCCAGGATGGACCTGAGCTTGACCCTGTGGGAGCGCGATGGCTGCCTGGGCGGCCAGCTGGAATATGATTGCGATCGCTATACCTCGGCAGCCGCCAGGCAATTGCTGGCGCAATGGCAGACCCTGTTGGCGGCCGCCGTAACAGAGCCCGGCCTGAGCCTGGATGCCCTGCCCCTGCTGTCGCCGCTGGCGCGTGAGCTGGCCTGGCGGCAAGGCTATGGCCCCAGACCTGACTACCCCCGCGATAGCAGCATCCCGGCCCGCTTCGATACCTGGGCCGAGGCCCAGCCTGAGGCGCCTGCTCTGGTCTGCGGCGAGCAGATACTCAGCTACGGGGCTTTGGCGCGGCGCGCCAACCAGCTGGCGCACAGCCTGGCCGGCCAGCTCGGCCCAGGGGCGCTGGTGGGTATCTGCCTGCCGGCCGGGGTGGACTACATCGTGGCCATGCTGGCTGTGCTCAAGTGTGGTGCTGCCTTTGTGCCGCTGCTGCAGGATGAGCCGGCGGGCCGGGTGGCGGATGCCCTGGGCGGCCAGCCGCTGGCCATGCTGTTGAGCCACACCGGTTTTGCACCGCAACTGGCAGGGCTGGCGCCTGTGCTGCTGCTCGACGATGCGGCGCTGGCCGGCCTGCCGGAGACGCCACCCGGGCGCACGGTGGCGGCGGACGATCTGGCCTATGTGATGTTCACTTCCGGCTCTACCGGTACGCCCAAGGGCGTATGCACACCGCATCGGGGGGTATTGCGACTGGTGCTGGGTGCCAACTATGCCAGCCTGGGGTCCAGCCACACCTTGTTGCAGCTGGCGCCGCTGGCGTTTGATGCCGCGACCTTCGAGGTCTGGGGGGCCTTGCTCAACGGTGGGCGATTGGTGCTGCCGCCCATGCCCCGCCCCAGCCTGAGCGAGATAGCCGGTTTGATACGGCAGCACAGTGTGACCACGCTCTGGCTGACCACCGGGCTGTTCGAGGCCATGCAGGACGCCGAGCCCGCGGCCCTGGCCCTGCCTGAACAATTGCTGGTGGGGGGCGACGTGCTGTCGCCCGGCCATGCCCGGCGCTATCTGCAGGGGAAGCCGGCCGGGCGTTTGATCAATTGCTATGGCCCGACCGAGAACAGCACCTTCAGTACCTTCCACGTCGTGACCCTGGCCGATACCGAAGGCGCCATACCGCTGGGCCGGCCGGTGAGCCAGACCGACGTGTATATCCTGGACAGCCTGGGGCAGCCGGTGCCAAGCGGCGTGGTGGGCGAGGCCTGGCTGGGGGGCGATGGCTTGATGCGGGGCTATCTGGGCCAGCCCGAGGCCACGGCGGCAGCCCTGCACACACTGCCGCTCGCCCAGGGACAGCTGCTGTACCGCTGTGGTGACCGGATGCGCTGGCGGGAGGATGGCACGCTGGCCTTTGTGGGCCGGGCCGATGGTCAGCTCAAATTGCGCGGCTACCGGGTCGAGCCGGGCGAGATCGAGGCCGTACTGGCCAGCCACCCGCTGGTGGCCCGGGCCTTGGTCTGTGCGGCACCGTCACGGCAGCAACTGCAGGCCCATGTGGTGGCGGTGCCAGGTAGCCTGGACGAGGCCTGTTTGCGTCGATTGCTGCTGGCCTATCTGCGGGAGCGCCTGCCGGCGCCGCTGCAGCCGTCTGAGCTGTGGCTGCACGCCAGCCTGCCGCTGACCCCGACAGGCAAGCTGGACAGGGCTGCGCTGCAACAGCTGCCCAGACCGCTCGTGGCTGCCGCTGTCGCTGGGCCGCAAACCGAAGCTATCGCCCAGCTGTTTGCCGATCTGCTGGGGCTGCAACAGGTGGGGCCGGACGAGGATTTCTTTGCCCTGGGCGGGCATTCCCTGCTGGCGCTGCGGCTGGTGGCGCAGCTGGAAGCCCTGCTGGGCCGCCGCCTGCCCCTGGCTGCCGTGTTCGAGCATGCCACGCCGGCCGGCCTAGCCGGCCATATCGACCGCTTGGCTGCCGAGCCGGTGCTGCGGGCTGCGGGGCTGGTGGAGATACGCCGGGGCGATGCGCAGCAGCCCTTGTTCATGCTGCCCGGTGGCCGTGGCGGCATGGCGGAGATGACACTGTACGCCCGCCTGATGCAGCATCTGGCTGGTGACAGGGCTGTCTATGGCCTGCTGTTGGCCGATGGTGAGCCCTTGCCCAGGTCGGTGAGCGAGGCGGCGGCCCGGCATATCGCCACCCTGCGCCGGCAACAGCCCCAGGGGCCTTATGCGCTGGCGGGCGAATGCGTGGGCGGGGTGCTGGCCTATGAGATGGCCGGGCAGTTGCAGGCGCAGGGCGAGGCTGTGTCCCTGCTGCTGTTGCTGGACAGCTGGTGCCCTACGCCATGGCGGCGCTGGCACTGGCGCTGCTGGCAGCAACCCAGGCTGTTGTGGCGCTTGCGGCTACCGTTGGCACGCCTGGGCTGGGCAGATTTCTGGGCGGCCTGGCGCGGGCATGTCCGCCAGCGGCCGGCTTTTCGTCCGCGCCGCAGCCTGCATTATTTCTATCACGTGGCCCTGACCCAGGGCCGGATTGCCGCCGCCTGGTGGCGCAAGGTGGCGCAGGTGGGCCGGGCCGAGGCGGGCCAGGCGGCCAGCCATGCCCTAGGAGCGAACCATATCGCCCAGGCCATGCGCTATCGGCCCAGGCCGCTGGACCTGCCGGTGCAGTTGCTGCTGTCGCAGGCCAACCGGCAGGCAGGGCTGGCGCGCGACTGGCAGGCCCTGCTGGGCGGGCGACTGCGCTGCTGGGTGGCGCCGGGTGACCATGAATCGTATCTGCGTGATACCCCGCAAGCCACGGCCCAGGTGCTGTCGGCCTGCCTGGCGGCCACGCTGGCAAGCAAGGAGCAAGACCATGGATAAGACCAAGGGGTCGCTGCTGGATCAGCAGGCCTTTGAAAAACTGCGCCGTATTGCACCCAATATCCTGGCCAGCCGGCGGGCTGAGCTGAGCGGGGCCGAACAGGCGCGGCCGGTGCCCGAGGAAGTCGCCTTCAAGCTGACCAACCGCTGCGATCTGCGCTGCAGCCATTGCTATCAATGGAATGAGGCGGGCTACCACCGCATGCTGCCAGCCGGTGCCAAGGGGGGAGACATGGACCTGGCGGTCATCGCCAAGGTATTGGCTGCCACCCAGGCCCGCAAGAGCAATGTCTACCTATGGGGTGGCGAGCCACTGGTCTATCGCGATTGGGATGGGCTGGTCGACCTGCTGGCGGCGGACCCGCGCTGGGTTGCCCTGTGTACCAATGGCACCCTGATAGAGAAGCGGCTGGCGGGCCTGCTGCGGCTGTCGGCACAGCTGGAGGTGTCGGTCTCGCTCGATGGTTTCGAGGCTGAGCATGATGCCGTCCGTGGCCAGGGCAGCTTTGCCCGCTCGCTGCAGGGCTTGCGGGTGCTGCTGGCGGCGCAGCGGGTTGGCGACTACCGGGGCGAGATCACTGTGAACTTCCTGATCACCGACCCCATGGTGGCCCGCATGGCCGAGTTTGTGACGTGGCTGGAGCAGGAGGGCGTCGGCACGGTTTATGTCAGCTTTCCCTGGTTTTTGTCGGACGAGGCCAATGCCCGGATGGATGACTACTACCAGCGCCACTTCGGTACGCCCCAGGTGTTTGGACGGCCTAGCTGGTATTCCTACAACTACCGGCTGGCGGCCGACCAGCTGGCCGCGCTGGCGCAGGGCATGGCGGCGCTAGATGCCCGCCAGGGGCCCATCAAGCTGCGCTACAACCCGGCCCTGAGCGCGGCCGAGCTGCCGGGCTTTATCGGTGGCAGCGCTGTGCCGGCGCAGAACAAGCAGCGCTGCCAGTCGCTTGCCACCCGCATGGATGTGTTCCCGGATGGGGAGGTGGTGTCCTGCAAGTTCTTCCCTGAGTTTCGCATGGGTAACCTGGCGCAGCAGGAGGTGGAGGCCGTCTGGCTGGGGCCGCGCTTTCGCCGGCAGCGGGAGACGCTGGCGCGCTGCGGCCTGATGCCGGTGTGCGCCAAGTGCAATCTGCTCTATACCCGTGGTGGCTGAGATGGCCGGCCCGCTGCCTTTGCCGGAGAACCAGGGCCTCGCCTGCCTGCCGGCCATCTCGGTGATCATTCCCTGCTACAACTCGGCCGATACCCTGGCGGAGACGGTGGCCAGCGTGCTGGCGCAAAGCCGCCCGGCCAGCGAGATCATCCTGGTGGATGACGGCAGCCAGGATGGCACGGCAGCGCTGATCGCCACCCTGCAAGAGCGCCATGGCGAACGGCTGCGCACGGTACAGCAGGCCAACGCCGGGGTGGCTGCAGCCCGCAACCTGGGCATGGCCATGGCCCAGGGCACCTATGTGCTACCGCTGGACGCCGACGACAGCCTGCACCCGGCCATGCTGGCTGAGTGCGGGGCCATGCTGGATGCCGATGCCGGCCTGGACCTGGTCTACACCGATCGCCAGGATTTTGGCGACAGCGCGCGCTGTTGGGCATCGGGGCGCTTCGAGCTGGCCCGCTTGAAGTATTTCAACCAACTGGCCTATTGCGGCTTGTACCGCCGTAGCCTGTGGCAGGCCGTGGGGGGCTACCGGGTCAATGTCAGCGGTTTCGACGACTGGGATTTCTGGCTGGCGGCTGCCCTGTACGGCGCCCGTGCCCAGCATCTGCCGGCGCCCTATCTCTTGCACAGGCGGCGGCGCCAGTCTCAGCTATGGGGCATCCTGCCCCGCTACGAGGCCCTGCATGCCCAGATCATGCTGAATAATCCTGCCGCCTATGGCGAGGCCGAACTGGCGGCGGCAGGCCGCTACCTGGCCGATGGCAGCCCGGCGGCCGTGCTTTCGGCAGCGCGCCGCGTGTTCCTGCATCATTACTATGCTGATTATCCCGAGGACTCCCCTTGCGTATCCTGATTACCGGCGCCAGCGGCCAGATAGGCTGCAACCTGGCGCTACGCTGTTTGGCGGCGGGCCATACCGTGCATGGCGTGGACCTGCGGCCCAATGGCTGGTGCGATGCCTACCCTGTGCTGCTGCATGACCTGACCCTGCCCGGCACGCCTGCCGTGCTGGCCACCCAGTTGGCGGACTGGGGCAGGCCCGATGTGGTGGTGCATCTGGCGGCCCATGCCAAGGTGCATCAGTTGGTGCTAGAGCCCGACAAGGCCATGGAAAATATGGCCATGACCCAGCAGGTGCTGGAGTTCTGCCGGCAGCAGGGCCTGCCCATCGTCTTCAGCAGCAGCCGTGAGGTCTATGGCAATGCCAGGCGCGATACCACCGCCGAGGCGGATGCCGACTTTGCGCTGGCTGCCAGTACCTATGCAGCCAGCAAGCTGGCGGGCGAGGCGTTGGTCTACAGCTATGCCCGCTGCTATGGCCTGCCTTACCTGGTGTTCCGGCTCAGCAATGTCTATGGCCGCTACGATAACGATCTGGGCCGCATGGAGCGGGTCATACCGCTGTTCATGCACAAGCTGCAGCAGGGTGAGGCCCTGACACTGTTCGGTGCGGACAAGGTGCTGGATTTCACCTATGTAGACGACTGCGTGGCAGGGCTGTTCCTGGGCATACAGGCCTTGCAGGCGGGTGAGGTACGCGACCAGACCTTCAACCTGGCGAGGGGCGAGGGCCACAGCCTGCGGCAGCTGGCCGATTACCTGGCCGGGCTGCTTGGGCGGGCGGCCCAGGTGGTGGAGGCACCCACCCAGGCCGGCGAGATCAGCCGCTATGTGGCCAACCTGGACAAAGCCCGCCGGCTGCTGGGCTATGCCCCTCAGGTATCGCTGCCCGAGGGGCTGCGGCGCAGCCTGGCCTGGTCGCGCAGCTGGGCTGAGGTGCATGGGTAGCCAGCTGATGGCCTGGGCGGTAGGGGCGTATCGCTAGCGCGGATGGTCTATATCTAATTGCCCGGCTAACCGGCCGTGACAATGAGGAGACCCACCATGCACGCCCGCACGCTCTCTATCGCCGTTGCCGCCGCACTGGCAGGCAACACCCTGGCCGCGCCGCTACAGGCGCTGGGCAAGCCCGAAGGCAAGCTCAACATCATTGCCTGGCCAGGCTATATAGAGCGCGGCGAGACCGACAAGAACTACGACTGGGTGAGCGATTTCGAGAAGGCCTCCGGCTGCAAGGTCAACGTCAAGACGGCGGCCACCTCGGACGAGATGGTCAGCCTGATGAACCAGGGTGGCTATGACCTGGTGACGGCCTCGGGCGATGCCAGCCTGCGGCTGATCTACGGCAAGAAGGTGCAGGAGGTGAACCTGAAGTTGGTGCCCGCCTATGCCACCGTCGATAGCCGCCTGCAGCATGCGCCCTGGCACAAGGTGGATGGCAAGCACTATGGCGTGCCCTACCAGTGGGGTGCCAATTTCCTGGCCTACAACACCAAGGTTTTTCCCAAGGCGCCCGACAGCTGGGGCGTGGTGTTCGACGAGCAGAAGCTGCCTGACGGCAAGACCAACAAGGGGCGGGTGCAGGCCTACGATGGGGCCATCTATGTGGCGGATGCCGCGCTCTACCTGATGCACAAGAATCCTGCGCTGGGCATCAAAGACCCCTACGAGCTGACCGAGGCCCAGTATGCCGAGGTGCTCAAGCTGCTGCGGGCGCAGAAGCAGCTGATTCATCGCTACTGGCACGATGTGACTGTGCAGATGAACGACTTCAAGAACGAGGGTGTGGCGGCCAGCAGTGCCTGGGGCTACCAGATCAATGCCCTGCAGGCCGAGAAATTCCCCATTGAAGGTGTGATACCCAAGGAGGGCGCCACCGGCTGGGCCGATACCACCATGCTGCATGCCGATGCCAAGAACCCGGTCTGCGCCTACAAATGGATGGAGCATTCGCTCAACCGCAAGCTGCAATCGTCGCTGGCCGAATGGTTTGGCTCCAACCCTGCCGTACCGGCTGCCTGCAAGGACAAGGTGCCCGGCGGCAGTGATTTCTGCAAGAGCAATGGTTTCGACCGCATTGCCCAGATACGTTTCTGGAAAACCCCGCAGGCCAAATGCAGCACCCAGGCCAGCTGCGTGCCCTATAGCCGCTGGACGGCCGACTATATCGCCATCATGGGCGGCCGCTGATGCCGGTGGGCTGTCATCTGCCCGATTGCTCCGCGGCTGCTGCATGCACCGCTCTCCTGGCCGACCCAACGGTTGGCCAGGTTTTTTGCCCGCTGCAGGTAGCGTGATGAGCCATGCTGTCGAGTTCCAACAGGTAACGCGGGTATTCGATACCGTCCGTGCGGTGGATGGGGTCGACCTGACCGTCGCCGAAGGCGAATTCTTTTCCATGCTGGGGCCTTCGGGCTCGGGTAAGACTACCTGTTTGCGGCTGATTGCGGGCTTCGAGCAGGCCAGTGCCGGCTGCATCCGCCTCCATGGCCGCGACGCTGCCGGGGTGCCGCCCTATGAGCGTGATGTGAACACGGTGTTCCAGGATTACGCGCTGTTCCCGCATATGAGCGTGCTGGACAATGTGGCCTATGGCCTCATGGTGCGGGGGGTGGCCCGCGTAGCGCGGCACAGGCAGGCCGAGCACATGCTGGCCATGGTCAAGCTGGCAGACTTTGGCGGCCGCAGGCCGGCGGCGCTATCGGGCGGCCAGCGCCAGCGGGTAGCCCTGGCCCGCGCCCTGATCAACCAGCCCCGCGTGCTGCTGCTGGACGAACCGCTGGGCGCGCTGGATCTCAAGCTGCGCGAGGCCATGCAGACCGAACTCAAGGCGCTGCAGCGGCAACTGGGCATCACCTTTGTCTATGTCACCCACGATCAGGGCGAAGCCCTGTCGATGTCGGACCGGGTGGCCGTGTTCAAGCAAGGTCGTATCGAGCAGCTCTCCAGCCCGCGCGAGCTGTATAACCGGCCTCGTACCGCCTTCGTGGCCGACTTTGTCGGCGGCGCCAATGTCATCGACGCCAGCCTGGCCCAGAGCCTGATCGGCAGGGCGCAAGCATTCTCGGTGCGGCCGGAACAGATAGCTTTCGTCACCGAAGGTGATGGCGGCATCCGGCTGGCAGCGACTTTGGTGGATGTGCAGTACCACGGCGCAGTCAGCCGCTACCAGGTGGTGCTGGCCGATGGCCGGCAACTGGCCGTGAGCCACCCCAACCTGCTCGATGCCGCGCAGGCCATGCCCGAGCCCGGCCAGGCCGTGACCGTGGGCTGGCCTGCCCACGCCATGGTCATGCTGGAAGCCTGAGCTATGGCCATCCATGCACCTGCCCAGCCTGGCCAGCACGACATGGCGGCTGCCAGCATCAGGCGGCGCCTGGCCAGGCTGCTGTACCGGCGCCAGACCCTGGTGCTGCTCTTGCTGCTGACACCGCCATTGCTGTGGTTCGGGGTGGTCTACCTGGGTGCGCTGCTGGCCCTGCTGATGCAGAGCTTTTTTACCTTTGACGACTTCACCATGGCGGTGACGCCCGAGCTGACGCTGGCCAATTTCCGCGCCATTGCCGACCCGGCCAACCCGCTGTTTGGCGCCAATATCGATATCGTGCTGCGCACCCTGGGCATGGCGGCTGCCGTCACAGTGGCCTGCGCGTTGATTGCCTTCCCCATCGCTTATTACATGGCCCGCTACGCCAGGGGCTGGCAGAAAGGCTTTTTCTATATCGCGGTCATGGCGCCCATGTGGGCCAGCTATATCGTCAAGGCCTATTCCTGGACGGTGATACTGGCCAAGGGCGGCATCGTCTACTGGCTGGTGCAGGTGCTGGGGCTGACCCCCTTGCTGGAGGCCGTGCTGAGCCTGCCGGTGGTGGGCGGCAGCTCGCTCTCCACCAGCAACCTGGGGCGCTTCTTGGTGTTCAGCTATATCTGGCTGCCCTTCATGATACTGCCCATACAGGCGGCGCTGGAGCGGGTGCCGCTGTCGCTGCTGCAGGCCTCCAGCGACCTGGGCGCTCGGCCGGCACAGACTTTCCGTACCGTCATGCTGCCGCTGGCTTTCCCTGGTGTGGTGGCGGGCTCCATCTTTACCTTCAGCCTCACCCTGGGCGATTTTATCGTGCCGCAGCTGGTGGGGCCGTCCGGCCTGTTCATCGGCAACTATGTCTACACCATGCAGGGCGCGGTCGGGAACATCCCCATGGCAGCCGCCTTTACCGTGGTGCCGGTGGTGCTGATAGGCCTATACCTGGCCCTGGCCAGGCGCCTGGGAGCCTTTGATGCACTCTGAAGCCCGTGCCCCGCTGTGGCTCAAGCTGCTGGCCTATGGCGGTCTGGCTTTTTTGCATTTCCCCATTGTGGTGATTGCGCTGTATGCCTTCAACACCGAGGAATCGGCCTACAGCTTTCCCCTGCAGGGCTTTACGCTGGACTGGTTTGCCGCCGCCTTTGGCCGCGAGGATGTGCTGGCCGCCATCTGGCTGTCGGTCAAGGTGGCCACCCTGGCCACCCTGGCGGCGCTGCTGCTGGGCACCATGGCGGCAGCGGCCTTGTACCGCCGCCGATTCTGGGGCAAGGAGGCGCTGACCCTGATGCTGATACTGCCGATAGCCCTGCCCGGCATCATCACCGGCATCGCCCTGCTGTCGGCCTTCAAGCTGCTGGCCTGGGAGCCCTCGTTCTGGACCATCGCCATCGGCCATGCCACCTTCTGCGTGGTGGTGGTCTACAACAATGTGATTGCCCGCTTTCGCCGTAGCTCGCACAGCCTGGTCGAAGCCTCCATGGACCTGGGCGCGGACGGTTTCGCCACCTTTCGCCATGTAATGCTGCCGCAGCTTGCCACCGCGCTGCTGGCCGGTGGGCTGCTGGCGTTTGCCCTCAGCTTTGACGAGATCATTGTGACCACCTTTACGGCCGGCCACGAACGTACCCTGCCCATCTGGCTGCTCAACCAGCTGGGCCGGCCGCGTGATGTACCGATTACCAATGTGGTGGCGCTGACGGTGATGCTGATCACCATGGTGCCTGTCATTGCCGCCTGGAAGCTGACCCAGGGCACCGAAGCGGTGGCGGGCAGCGGCAAGTAGCTTGCTTATCTGGAGACACCATGCAGACCCAACTCTTGATCAACGGCCAGTTCGTGGCTGGCGAAGGTGATGTGGAAGCCGTGCTCAACCCGGCCAGCGGCGAGGCCATCGCCCAGGTGGCCGAAGCCAGCCTGGCACAGATACAGGCTGCCGTGGCGGCGGCCGAAGCGGCTTTTGCCGCCTGGGGCCGTACCACGCCCAAGGACAGGTCCACCGCCCTGCTGCGGCTGGCCGATGCCATCGAAGCACGCGCCACCGAGTTTGCCCAGCTGGAATCGCTCAACTGCGGCAAGCCCTATCTGTTTGCGCTGAATGACGAGATACCGGCGGTGGCCGATGTTTTCCGCTTCTTTGCCGGCGCGGTGCGCTGCCAGCAGGGCCAGGTGGCGGGCGAATACCTGCCGGGCTTTACCAGCATGATACGGCGCGACCCCCTGGGCGTGGTGGCCAGTATTGCACCCTGGAACTACCCCTTGATGATGGCGGCCTGGAAGATCGCCCCCGCCATTGCCGCTGGCAATACCGTGGTGATCAAGCCCAGTGAACAGACGCCGCTGACCACCCTCAAGCTGGCCGAGCTATTGGCCGAGCTGCTGCCGCCTGGCGTCGTCAATGTAGTCACCGGCCGGGGCGAGACGGTGGGCCGTCCGCTGATCTCGCAACCGCAGGTGCGCATGATCTCGCTGACCGGCGATGTGGCCACCGGCCAGAAAATCCTGGAGACCGCTGCCCACAGCCTCAAGCGTACCCACCTGGAACTGGGTGGCAAGGCCCCGGTAATCGTGTTCGACGACGCTGACCTGGACGAAGTGGTGGCCGGCGTGCGCACCTTCGGCTATTACAATGCCGGCCAGGATTGCACGGCGGCTTGCCGCCTCTATGCCGGCCCCGGCATCTACGACAAGCTGGTGGCCGATCTCTCCAGCGCGGTGTCCGGCATCCGCTTTGGCGAGCAGCACCTGGAAGGTGTGGAGATGGGGCCACTGATTTCCGAGCGGCAGCGTAGCCGGGTGGCCGGCTTTGTGGAGCGGGCGGCGGCGCAGGCGCATATCGAGGTGACAGCTGGCGGCAAGGCCGGCGTGGGCAGCGGTTTCTTCTTCGAGCCCACCGTGGTGGCCGGCGCCCGCCAGGATGACGAGATTGTCCGGCGCGAGGTGTTCGGCCCGGTGGTGTCCATCACCCGTTTCGACGAGGTGGAGCAGGCGGTCAGCTGGGCCAATGATTCGGACTACGGCCTGGCCAGCTCGGTGTGGACCCGCGATGTGAACCGCGCCATGCAGGTGGCCAGCCGGCTGCAATACGGCTGCACCTGGATCAATACCCATTTCATGCTGGTGAACGAGATGCCACATGGCGGCATGAAGAAATCAGGCTATGGCAAGGATATGTCGATGTACGCGCTGGAGGATTACAGCTGCGTGCGGCATGTGATGATCAAAGGCTGAGGCGTAAGAGCCTGTTCAAAGTACGCCGCTGGCCGGCTATCCGACCGGCGGTGAAGGTTACGACGGTCTACGCGGCGGAAATCGCTGGTGGCAATGGCCGTGCTTTGGTATACGCATGGCTGACTTCCCAGAAAGCACCGTATCTCCATGAATGACAGCAGCCAGAACGATATCGCCCCGACCGAAGCCACCGCCCTGAGCGACTACCTGGAGGCCCAGCAGGCCACCCTGGTGACCTCGGACGGCAGCTATGCCGTATCGGTGCATGGCGAGATCCTGGTAGGTAAGCGGGTGGTGCCCTACCACCTGATTCCGGACGATGGTTTCCTGGGCAAGGTCAGCAAATGGCGCAAGCTCGATATCGTTGAGCGCTTGGCGTTGCTGCAATCGCGCTGGAATGCCGAGGCCCGTGCCCGGCTGGAAGCCCAGTTGGGCAAGTGCGCTGACCAGGTGGTCGCCATCGCCCACGAGTACGAGCTGGACCCCAGCAGCGCCCTGCATGCGCTGCAGGCCAAGTACGAACTGGCGCGGCTGCGCTGCATTGTGGCGCTCGATCGTATCGAGGCGGCCAAGGGCAACCGCGCCGCTACCCGCCAGGCCGAGAAGACCCGCGATGCGGTCAATCTGTCGCTCTATCCCGAATCCTTTACCACCGCCCAGGGCATGAAGCGGCATTTCATCGCCATCCTGGGGCCGACCAACTCGGGCAAGACCCATGCGGCCATGGAGCACCTGACCCGTGCCCGATCCGGCGTCTACCTGGCGCCGCTGCGCCTGCTGGCCCTGGAAAACTACAACCGACTGCTGGATGTGGGCGTGGCCGTCAGCCTAGTCACCGGCGAGCAGCGCAAGCTCCACCCCGAGGCCACCCATGTGGCCAGCACGGTGGAAATGCTCAACCCCAACCGGGTGATAGAGGTGGCGGTCATCGATGAGATACAGCTGCTCGACGACCCCGACCGTGGCGCTGCCTGGACGGCAGCCGTCTGCGGCGTACCGGCCAGCACCGTCTACCTGCTGGGCGCGCTGGAAGCCGAAGAGGCCATACGTTCGCTGGTCAAGCGGGTGGGCGGCACGCTGGAAGTGCGCAAGATGGAGCGCAAGTCGCCGCTGGAGATGGAAAAGCAGCCGCTGGGCTCGCTGCGTAACCTCAAGCCCGGCGACGTGCTGATTGCCTTCTCCCGCCGCGAGGTGCTGAACTGGCGCGACCAGGTGATGGAGCAGGGTTTTGCTGTCTCGGCTATCTACGGCAACCTCTCGCCCGAAGTGCGGCAGGCCCAGGCCGAGCGCTTTATTGAAGGCGAAACCCAGATCGTGGTGGGCACTGACGCCATCGGCATGGGCCTCAACACCCCGGCGCGGCGGGTGATCTTTACCACCTCCAACAAATTCGACGGCTATGCCGAAGGGGTGATCGCCGCCCCGCTGGCCAAGCAGATCGCCGGCCGGGCCGGCCGCTACGGCGAGCATGCCGCCGGCTATGTGGCCGGGCTCGATGCCCACACCCACAAGACCATCACCGCCCTGCTCCGCGCCAAGCCCGAGCCGCTGCCCGACACCGGCTTCTTTGTGGCGCCCAATCTCGATTACCTGGAGCTGATCGCCAAGGCCACCGGCCAGACCAAGCTGCAGCCGCTGCTGGAGCTGTTTGCCAAGCACATCAATGTGCATGACGAATTCTTCCTGCCCGCCAACCTGACCGAACAGACCGAGAAAGCCCGCTGGCTGGACACCCTCAATCTCTCGCTGGCCGACCGCTTTACCCTGAGCCTGTGCCCGGTATCGACCAAGATACCGATGCTGGAACGTGCCCTGCAGGATTGGGCCCGCCACCGTGCCGAAAAACGCCGTGCCCCACTGCTGCGGATGGAGGGCATGGGTGGCCGCAACGAACTGCAGTTCATGGAAGACAGCTGCAAGCTCTACGCCGCCTATGCCTGGCTGGGCTACCGTATGCCCGAGACCTTCCCGGACGAGGACATGGCGCAGATGCTGATGCAATCCACCTCGGAAAAGATCGACCGCATGCTGGCCCAGCGCAATACCCGCCAACGCCAGGACAAGGAAAAGCGGCAGGGTCGGCGCGATGGTGGTGGGGCGGCGAAGTTTAAGGGGCGGCGGCGGTAGGCTCCATGTCGCGCCGGATGGGGCCAAGACAACGCTACCGCAACATCGGCGGTGGCGCTTCTGGAGCGTGCAAAGGGATGCTGACCGTAAAGTTGCAGCCTTTGCCTTGTATGCCGGCCGCCAGCGTGATCTGCCCACCCAGGCGCTGAATGGCCTGTTTGACGATAGCCAGGCCCAGCCCTGAGCCACTGCTGTCCAGATGCTGGCCGCGATGGAAGCGCTCAAAGACCATGTCCTGCTGCTCGGCTGTAATCCCTGGCCCATCGTCCCGAACGCTCAATATTAGCGACTGCTGCGTCTGTTGCAGCGTGATGTCGATATGGCTGCCCTGTGGGGTGTAGCGGATGGCGTTGTCGAGCAGATTATGTATCACGCACTGAAAAGCCGATTCGGCCAATAGGCAGGGCAGATGGTCCGGGGTATCCAGTGCCAGCTCCTGCTGTTTTGCCAAGGCCTTGGGGGCCTGTAGGGCAATTTCCTGGCGGAGCAATTGTGCGGCATCCACCTGGCGCAGGGTTTGCGGGGCTGCCGGGTCCAGCCGGGCCAGTTGCAATAGCTGTTGCACCAGGTGTGCGCAACGGGCAATGGCATGCTCGAGTTGCTGTTTCGCCTCTTGCCGTTCGCTGGGTGTGGCGGCCAGGGTCAGAACATGGGCCTGGGCTGCAATGACTGCCATGGGGGTACGCAATTCATGGGCGGCGTCCTGCACAAAGCTGTGTTCACGGGCCACCTTGAGGCGTAGCTGATCGAGCAGCTGATTCAGGGCATGATGCAGCGGCTTCAGCTCCTCATGGCGTACCGGCAGTGTGATGGGCGAGAGATCGTCGATATTGCGTGCGGCAATAAATTGGGAGAACTGCCGCAACGGCCGTATGCCCTGGCGCACGGCTATCCAGACCGGCAGTGCGATACAGGGAAACGCAATCAATAGATACAGCGTCAAATCCTCGGCCAGCGATTGCAGCATCCAGCTGGCGTCCACCTGAGAGGCGGCCACGGTAAGGGTCCAGCGCGATGCGCTTACGGTATGCACCCGATAGCGGCGCCCCAGCAATTGCTGGTCCTGGATATGACTGGCCTGCCGATTCAGCGCCTGCCCTGCCGCCTGGGCGGAGCGATAGAGCAGGCGGCCATCCTGGTCGTATAGCTGGAACAGCACCTGGCTGGGTATGGCATTGCGCTGGTAGAGGCCGTTGATCATGTTCGATGTCGTCTGCGTGGCGGCAACCGCCTCCTCGCCGCTTTTCAGCTGCAACAAGTTATTGCGCAGCTCGCTGGCGACATCGCGGAGGCCGGTATCCAGTTCGGTATCGCTATTGCCGGTGGTAAACATGACTAAAAGCAAAAGCAGCCACACCAAGGAGAAGGCTGCCAGCAGGGCCAGGACAACCCGTCGGATGAGGGTGGGGCGAAATAGGCTGTTCATGCTTGCAGCAGATAGCCGACGCCGCGAATCGTGCGGATATGGCCGGCACCGATCTTGTTGCGCAGATTGCAGATATGGACCTCGATGGCGCTGAATGTGAGCGGCTCGCCCAAGGGTTCTAGGCGCTGCGCCAGCTCGCCCTTGGAGACGACCGCCCCAGGCTCGCGGGCCAGCTCCAACAGAATTTGAAACTCGCGGGGTGAGAGTTCGATCTCCGCACCTGCCAGGCAGAGCCGGTGGCGCTTGGGCTCTATCTGCAAGGGGCCGATCTGCCAGGTTTCGCTGGCCTGCTGTGCGTAGCGGCGCAGCACGGCACGCAGGCGCGACAACAGTTCTGCGGTGGCAAAGGGTTTGACGATGAAATCGTCGGCACCGCTATCGAGGCCGTGCAGGCGCTCCTCCAGGGTGGCCCGGGCGGTGAGGATGATGATGGGGACCGTGGCGCCCTGCTTGCGCCAGGTATTGAGCAAGTCAAAACCGCTGCCATCGGGTAGCGAGAGGTCGAGCAGGACACAGGCGTAATCCAGATCGGCCGGGTGTTGTGGTGCATCGGCACTGCGCCGCAGCCATTCACTGCTGAAACCGGCGGCTTTCAGGGATTTTTGCAGGGCGCTACCCAAGTCCAGGTCGTCTTCTATAAGGAGTACATGCATAGCCTGCAGTGTAGGCAGAGACCTGCTGTTTGGGCAGCCCCTGGCCGGGTCGTCTTAAGCTGGCGCAAAGCTTGGGTTAGGCACGATGGCGTCCTTCTCACTCACAGGACGTCTGCATCATGCTCAATTCAAAGTGCCTTGTTGAAAATCCCCTTGCCCGCATGGCGGCGCTTTGCCTGCTGCCCCTGGCTTTGTTGTCGGCCTGCAATGGCGATTCGGGCGGCTCAAACGTGCAGGCCAGTCTGTGTGCGGCCAGGCAGCCAGGTGCATCGGCCAAGCAGATAAAGGCCTGTGAGGGGGACTTGTCTGCCAAGGTGGACAAGGCCATGCAGGGCATACAGAAAAAACATGGCGTGACCGCTGCCTCCATCTCGATCATGCATGATGGCCGGGTGCTGCATGAGCAGGGTTATGGCTTTCTGGACGCCACACAGCGCACCCCCTTGCCGGCCAATGCGCTGTTTGTCACAGCCAGCATCATCAAGCCGCTGACCGCTGCCGCCATACATAATCTGGCAGCTGCACGGCAGCTGTCTTTGGACGACAAGGTGTTCTGCACGGTGGCAGGGCAAAGTTGCTGGCTGCCTGTGCCCCTCTCGCCGGAGGAGGCGTTCGACCCACGGCTCAAGGACATTACCATCAGCCATCTATTGGCCCATCAGGGCGGTTGGGATGCGGAATTGTCTGGCGATGCCTTTGTTGCCGCGGCCTTGATCCAGGCTGAGCTGGGCCTCAATGCACCGGCCCAGCAGGAAGACATCACCCGCTGGATGGTGCGCCGGCCGCTGGACTACCAGCCTGGCAGTCAGACGGTGTATTCCAACTTTGGCTATATGCTGCTGGGGCGTATTATCGAGCAGGCCAGCAAGACGGCGTATGTCGACTATGTGTACGGCCAGATCCTGCAGCCCCTGGGTATTCCGCGCGAGGACTTCAAGCCCATGGCATCGCGCCTGAAGGATCACGACCCCCGCGAGCCCAATTATCTGACCTCCTTGCAGGTCCCCAGCGTGTTCGAGCCTGGCAAGCTGGTGTCAGCCTTGGATGGGGCGGTGCGGGCGGAAAACTGGCAGTCGACCGGCCT
The DNA here is from genome assembly GCF_036961565.1 of Chitinimonas sp. JJ19. Lineage (NCBI taxonomy): Bacteria > Pseudomonadati > Pseudomonadota > Betaproteobacteria > Neisseriales > Chitinibacteraceae > Chitinimonas > Chitinimonas sp. JJ19. The sequence continues at coordinate 234,451 of NZ_JBAMDD010000006.1, read as the reverse complement.
GGTGATCAGCACGGCCCATGCCATGGCGGCCTTTGCCGGTAGCTATGAGGCACCCAGCGGCCTGCCGTTGGCGGGTAAGACACACAACGGCGGGCACACCGGGGCGGTGCCCGGCCTTACCACGGTGATGCGGCAGTTGCCATCGGGCATCAGTTTTGCCGTGATGCTCAACACGCGGGATGAGCTACACAGCGATGGGCCGGGGTCGGTTGAGTACAGCGCGCTGTACGACATCGAGAATGCGCTCAAGGAGGCGGGCCTGTAACGGTAGTCTTGCATGATCGCATAGTGATAGAGATCTTATGCGTCACCTGCTTACACACCGTTCACGGAGATATGACTGCGGCAGATCAGGTAGCTCTCCAGCCAAGCAATGACTTCGCTGATGAACTGGATCACCTTGGGCCGCAGTCTATCGAAATAGCGATAGAAGTATTCGCGCACATCATCGAACAGGAAGCACTCGTCAAAGCCGTCAGCACTTGTAGCCACCATCAGGCGCCGTTGGAGCGTGAGCAAGTGCGTTACGATGAGCCGCCAGATATCGGATGGGATTTCGCTTAGCCCCCAGTGACCATAGTGGGCGTAAGCTGGCCAGCATGCCTTGATTCCGGATTCGATGAAAGCGAAGGCATCCTCATCCAGGTACAGCGTTTCTGCCCGTGCTGCTGCATCGTTGAACAAGCCAGGCACCAACTCCATCGTTAAGCCGCTATGCACGTCCTCTTTACGCTTCAGTTGGAAATCCAGAGGCGTATCGGGGTTGTTCTGCAACGGCGTCATGTTTTCAATCATCTGAACGTGGGGTGTATAGCATCACCAAGTATATAGATCGGTCCACCATTCTAGGGCTTGATCCTCTGCCATGACGGCGATCTGCCGGTCCCTCGCTCCACGTGAAACATCAGCGCAAGCTCACCGTCAAGCGCTTCCAGGCTGCATCCTGCCAGCGGTAGAAGGTGCTCAGCGAGCTGGGTTGGTCGGCCTGTTTCAGTACCGTCATGCTGTCCAGGCTGATCAACTGGAAGCTGCGCTGGTAGCGGCCTTGCACGCGGGCTTCGCGGGCGGCCAGCATCTGCTTGCTGCCGGGCACCCAGCCGGCAAACTCGATATAGCCGAGATCGGGGCCTTGGTCGGCCGGGGGGAGTACGCTCAGTACCCAGCCCTCGGCGGTTTGCTGGAATACCCACAGCTCGCGCCAGTTGGCCAGCGGTTGCACGGCCAGTGCCAGGGCGCTGCCGTCGGGGTTGCTGCGGGCCGAGGCGGTCCAGACCGTGCCGTAGCTGCAGCGGCGGTAAAGCGGGGTGGGGGTTTTCTGGCGGGTGTCCTGCAGCAGCACGCAGGTTTCGCCGGGCTGGCCGGGTTCGGTAACGATGCGCAGCTTGCCTGGGATGGCGGTGGTGGTTTCGGCGGCCCAGCGTGAGGCACCCACCCGCATGGCGGCGTCGTTATAGCTGGCCTGGTCGTCTTCGGCCAGCTCCTGCTTGTTGATGGCCGCCAGCTCATTGAGGGCGCGTTCGGCGGCAGGCTGGAAGGCCTCGCCCCGGCGGTTGCGCTGGTAGGCCAGATTGGCCCAGATGCCGGCGCGGCGCAGGCGCAGCTGGTTCTTCAGCTGCTCGGGCAGCTTGTCGGTGGCGATGCGGTTGAGCAGGTCGGCGGCTTCGTTGTCGGCACTGTAGCGGGCCTGCGGGTGCAGGTCGGCGCGCTGGCAATCGGGCCGGGTCAGGGCCAGGGCGGCGCGGGCGCGTTGCTCGTCGGTGGCCGGCAGGCTCAGCACCCGGCGGTAGGCATCGCCCTGGTAGCAGAGCTGGATGCGCTCGTCGCGCTCCAGGCTGGTCATGCTGATGCCGTAATGGGCGGCGACCTCCAGATGGGCGGCCACGGTGGTATCGGTGGCCTTGGCCTGACTGCTGCTGGCGCGGCGGGCCAGCCGGTCTGCCATGCTGCCCAGGGCCTCGAAGGGCTCGGCGGTGATGCTCTGGGCTGGGGCGGCCTTGAGGTAGGCGGCGCTGTAGGCGATGCCCAGGGCTTCGGCGCCGGGGGTATCGCGCAGAAAGCGCACCACGCTCAGCAGCTCGGGTGCGGCAGCCGCATCCAGTTGGGTCTGGCGTACCTGGCTGGCCCGCACATAGCCACCGCGTTCACGCCGGTGATCCCACACCTGCAGGTAGCCCAGGCGCTCGCCGCGGATTTCCAGGCTGTCGCCTTGCCACAGCACGGCCTGCTGCTGGGCGCTATCCTTGGGGGCGGCGCGCAGGGGGGCCTGGTTCTGGGTGACGATGGCCATGGCGGCCAGGGAGGCGATCAGCATTATTCTGCTCCCGCTTCGCTGCTGCCCTCGGCATCGGCCTGGCGCGGGGTGGCCGGCAGTTTGCCGATCAGGCCCGAGCCGATGAAGCCACCATCCGCCGAGGGTGGGGCGATGATCACCGAGATATTGTCCGACAGCTTGTCGGCCAGGGTTTTCTGGATCAGCAGCGGATGCTTGGTGATGACGGCGCCGTCACGGGCCATCTGCTCGCTGCTGGTCTTGCCCAGCCGCTCCATGCGGTAAACCTCGGCATCGGCCAGCTTCTGGCGCGAGTCGGCCTCGCCTGCGGCTTCGATACGGCGGGCCTGGGCGCTGCCCTCGGCGGTGCGGATGCGCGACTGCTTGTCGGCCTCGGCCTCCAGCTGGCGCTGCTCTATTTGCTTCTGCTTGAAGGGCAGCACATGCTTCATGGCTTCCTCCTGGGCGCGGGCGGCGATGATCTGCTCGCTGGCGGCGGCTTCGGCTTCCTTCTGCCGACGTACCTTCTCGGCCTCGGCATCCAGTGCGGTGGCTTCCACCTGCTTGCCCTTGAGCTCCAGGGTGTAGCGCATCTTTTCGGTCTGCAGCTCTTCGGCCAGCAGGCTTTCCATGCCTACGCGGTATTCGGGCGGCAGGTCGACCTTGCCCATCTGCACGCTGCGCAGCTGTATGCCATCGGCAGCCAGGCGCGGCTTGAGTTCGGCCTCTATCACCTGCTGTATCTCGGCTCGCTTGCTGGAAAAGATCTGCCTCACGGTGTAGCGGGTGAAGGTCTTGTAGATGACGCCCTGCACCGCCGGTTCGACGATCTGGCCGCCGATGTCTTCCGGCAGCTTGCGGGCCATGGTGCTGACCTTGGCGGGGTCTAGGGTGTACCGGATGGTGAGGTCTACCCCCAGCGACAGGCCTTCGATGGACTGAAATGGCGCGTCGCCGTTGGCGCGGCTGCTCTGGACCGGGCGGTAGACCTGATCACGCAGGCTGAAGCGGCGCAGTTCGTGCAGCCCCGGCAGAACCAGCGCGCTGCCCTCGCGCAGCTCGGTCAGGCCGCCGGTAAGCCGGTTGCTGCGCACACCGATCTCGCCGTTGCCCAGGGTCTGGATGGGCGGGTGGGTATAGAGGCCGTAGCCGGCTGCCAGCAAGACGGCGCCTGCCAGCAGCTTGCCCTTGTGTTGTGCCAGGCCGCTGGCGGCCAGTTGCCCGCCCTGGGCGGCCGGTTTGACCAGCAGGTTACGGATGGCAAGCGTCAGCTTCTTGAGACGTTCCGACATGGTGTTACCCCTTGTGTATGCGCTGTTGGAATCGCGGTCTGCAAGCCACCGCGGGTGGCCCGGGAGCAGTCCGCGTTGCCCTGCTCCTTGGGATGCATGTTGCGCGAGGGGGCGCGGAAATATCAAAGCCGGGCCGGGGTGAGTTTCATCCGCCGCCGGAAGAAAAACTCACACCGCCTGGGGCCGGTTCCATTCGATAATGGCGCATAGCAAAAACCGGCCCCTGGCCGTGGAGCAAGGCCATGTTGAAGGTTGCCGTCGTAGAAGATGATCTGCCCACCAGCAACCAGCTGCGCGGCTGGATAGAGTCGGCCCGGCCGGGCATACAGGTGGACCAGTGGTTCAACCGGGATGACGCCGAGGCGGCCATCAGTCGCGAGCGGTATGACCTGGTGGTGCTGGATATCGAACTGGGGCGCGAGCGCCATGCCGGGGTGGCCATCATCAATGCCATCAACAAGGGCTCGGGCACGCCGGTGCTGGTGGTATCGGCCATGCCCGCCACCATCTACCGCAGCATCATGAAGGCGCTGGATGCCTGGGACTACCTGCAGAAGACCACCTTCGAAGAAGGCGATTTCATCGACACCTTCCTGGAGATACTGCGTGCCGCCAAGGACAGGCCAGGCCGCCAGGAGGCCCCCGCCGCCCTGCCCCAGGGCAATGAGTTGTCGCTGGACCCGCTGCGCCAGAGCACGCCGATCTGGCGTGGCCAGCGCATCAACCTGCCGCTGACAGCCCAGCGCATCCTGGCCACGCTATACCAGTGCCGGGGCCAGGTGGTGTCCTATGACGACCTGTTCCAGGTGGTGAAAAGTGGCCGCAACCGCGACAACATCCGCAAGCATGTCAGCACCCTGCGGGATGCCTTCCGCGAGATAGACCCGGCTTTCGATTGCATCGAGAACATACCCATGCGCGGCTTCCGCTGGGTAGACCAGGCCGGCCGATGAAGCCCGCCTGGTGGAGCTTGACGCCCTACCGGCTGCGGCTGTTGTCGCGCGGGGCCTTTCTGCTGCTGGCGCTGGCTACGGTGGCGCTGGCGCTCTATGTGCTGCGCGAGGAAAAGCAGCTCAGCTACCGCAACTACCAATACGGCTTCAGCAAGACCCAGGCGCAGATTGCCGCCAAGCTCCACCACCCGGCTGGCCAACTGGCCCTGCTGAACCCACGCACCGGCAATGACAACCTGGTGCCGCTGCGGCCCCTGCTGCTGCCCTATACCGCCATTGATTTCGACGATCAGTACAAGGTGCAGCAGGCAGTGGAGATGGCCGGCTGCCTGGTGCAGTACCGCGACGGCACGCTCTGCACCGCCATAGGCAGCAATCCCTGGGCCGGTGGTTTTGTCTATGTGGCAGGCAGCTTTGCCAGCAGCGAACTGGTGGCCCATGCACGTGGCGAGGATGACCTGAGCCTGGCGCACAGGGTGCGGGTGGTGGTGAGCTTGCGCGGCCAGACCTATCGCTGGATTGCCCCGTTCGAGCTGCTGGGCCAGGTCGATGCCAGGCCGGAGGCCGGCGTGCGCGGCCGGCTGACGGGGTTTGTCGACCGTGGCCGGGTGATGCCCGGTGCCCGGCCGGTGCGGGATTTCCGTGGCTGGATCTGGCAGGACGGCCATTGCGACACCGTCGGGCCTATGGGGCCAGTGGCCTGCAGCAAGCGCTCGTTCTTCTCGCTGCGCCTGCCGGTGGGGGTGCTGCGCGATGCCTTGTTCATGAAACAGAAGCTGGTCTGGCCACCGGCCGATCTGGACCAGATACAGGTGCATGTGCAGGTGCTGCCGCCAGGCGAAGGCCCGCCCCTGCTCGATAGCAACAGCCCGGAAGCCACCCTGCCCTTTGCCCTGACCGATCTCGCGCCGCTGCTGCTGCCCGGCGAGCAGCTGCGCCTGCGCAAGCTGCCCGATGCCGGCCAGCCTGACCTGCTGCAACTGACCGGCGTGGCGGACGAACCCTACCAGCCCTCGCGCCTGATCAGCAGTGTGATACGGCGGCTGGCGGTGGCCGGCTACGACCAGCCGCTGGAAGCGCGCGAGACCATCGCTACGCCGCTGGGCAGCTACCAGCTGATACTGACGGGCGATGTGCGCAGCGTGAACCGTAACCTGGCGGTGGTGGCCACACGAGTATCGTGGTTTGTCGGTGCCATGCTGCTGGCCATCATGCTGGCCTGGCTGGCCATAGAAATCGGCATCATTCGCCGCATCACGGTGCTGACCCGGCGGGCGGCCTCGGTGTCGCGCACCGTGCGGGGGGTGGGTGAGCTGGACCAGATAGACCTGAGCGACATGCGCGGCCATGACGAGCTGGGGGTGCTGGCTGCCGGCCTGGCCGACCTGTTGCAGCGGGTGAAGGAGGACGTGGCCCGCGAACATATCCGCGCCGAGCAGGAAAAGGACATGTGGCATGCCGTGGGGCACGAGATCATGTCGCCGCTGCAGTCGCTGATGGCCCTGCACGGCGGCAGCGACGACGACAGCAGCCGCTATATCCACCGCATGCAGCAGGCCATCCGGGTGCTCTATGGCACGGCGTCGCCCAGCGAGGCCTTCCAGTCCACCACCCTGCAGGCACAGGCCATCGATATCGCTGCCTTCTTGCAGCACGTGGCCGCCAATGCCCCCAGCGCAGGCATCGCTGAAGTGCACTACCAGGGCCCGGCCGGGCCGCTATGGGCACGTGCCGATGAATACCCGCTGGAGGACGTGGTCACCCATGTACTGCGCAACGCCGACCGCTATCGCCCCGCAGGCAGCCACATTACCCTGCAACTACAGGCCAGCGACACCGCCGTGACCGTGGCCATATGCAACCAAGGGCCGGCCATCGCCGAGGACATGCTGGACAAGATCTTTGAATATGGCGTGTCGGACCAGGCCGAATCCGGCGCCCTGGGCAACCGCGGCCAGGGCCTGTTTGTTGCCAGAACCTATATGGCCAAGATGGGCGGCACCATCACGGCGCGCAATCTGGATGATGGGGTGTGCTTTGAGTTGGTGCTGCAGCGGGCGGTGGGGGCTTGAGTTGTTAGGCAGGCTGTTACTACCGCGTATGGGCTGCCTATCGCGGGCATGGCTATGATGCCTGACGGCAGGCGTCGGTGGCTGCCGTGATTGCGGCGCACCTGTTTCCGATGCTTGTTTCTCGACAATCACCTCCGGGACAACCTTGTCCTAGGGCTTGGGTGCCTCTTACCATTTCGCCAGCAGCTTCACTGTGGGCGGGGCCTCAAGCTTTTTGCGCTTTTGGCGTCGGCGCCTTCCGCTTCGGAATCACCCTCGTGGCGCCGCGAGCAAAGGGATTCTCAGCTTCGTCGTACATGTACTTGAACGGCCTGGGGTCTCGCCTGGGCCACAGGTTGATGAACTCGTCACTGTCGGTAGCGCGATACGCAATTCTCAGTGTCTGCTCGACTGCTCGCGTTCCGAGATATTTCCGGAAGGTGCGGTGGGCGGCCTCTGGATACATGGTGTAAATAAAAAAGTTGATGGTGCCGGAACCCGTATCGTGACCATCGACTTTGCATGTCTTGGGCATGCAGGCATGCAGCTTGTCTTCAAACTCCACCATCGCATCGAAGCTGGGAAAGAAGTCTTGTGGGAATTGAATAACTAGCTGGTACATCGTCGACTTTCAAGCATCTATTGCTCGTAGGCAGATAGTCCCAAACTTATAATGGCCAGGAATAGGTAATTCTTGCCAGGTTCGATCTGACAGAACGATACGAGAGCATACTCAATGAGCACAGAACTACTACTCTGCATTCCGGGGCCGTGGAAGGACCGCAGCGACTTTCTGCAAAGCGTTGTGAGGCTTGAACCGATGGGGCAATTCATGTTTGTGGGCGGAGTTCTGGCGGACGTTGCCGGTAAAGATCACTTGTCTGTCGACTTTGCACCAGCAGATCCCCATATTGGGAAAGCGTTTGAGATCGCTGCTCAGGGCCGGATTTCTCATTCAACGCTGGCGGAGATTGAGCAGCACCAAGCGGTGGTATATCTATCCTTCCCTATCGACATACAGGCCGGGCGAACGCGGCTGATCAAGTTCACCAAGCTGCTTAAACGCTTGGGAGGATATGCGATCAAGGTCGAGTCTGCGGGTATCGCGCATTCATGGGACAGGTGGTTCGAGCTACTGGATGGCTCGCTCTTTGATCTTTACTGCTCTGCCGTCGTATTGATCGGCGGCAAGGAGCACTATTACTCCTGCGGAATGCATCACTTCGGTCTGCCTGAGTGTGCCGTTCCAACGACGGTTGACCTGGGCGAGGCAGCGGACCTCATGAACCAGTTCAATTTCTGGCAGATTGCCGAGAAACCGGCAGTGTCTGCCGGCCATACGTTCAGTCTATCCAACGATGCACCACGTTGGCGTTTAGCATGGGAACGCGACGACAGGCACGAGACGGATGATCCGTTTTACAACCCGAATGGCGTGTGGATACTCAATGCGGCCTAACCGCTCTTCGACAGGTAAGCAGATGCCCACAAGGGGCATGGTGTGGTTACTTCAGACTTCTCGCAACCCCTCATGATCACCCACATTCCTGCGCTTAAGTTATTCGATGCCCAAGGCCTACCTGTCGGGCCGCAGGTGGCGGGATTGCAGGAATCGGTACTGGCGTTCGATCCCACTGGCAGGGAGATGCGGCCCCTGGGGTGAGACGCGGGTCTGTCCAATGCCATCGAACGCTGCTATGCGGTTTGCCGCTCCGGCACCACATAGGGCTGATTCAGCAGCAGCCATTCCTCGAAGGCTGCCACGGGTAGCGGTGGGCTCAGCAGGTAGCCCTGGACTTCGTCGCAGCCGGTGTCGCAGGCCATATGCCATTCTTCTTCGTTTTCCACCCCTTCGACGATGGTCTTCAGGCCCAGGGTGTGCGACAGGGCGACGATGGCGCGTATCAGGGTGGCGCCCTGGGGGTTGCGGCGGCAGTTGCTGACGAAGGAGCGGTCTATCTTGATCTCGCTGACCGGCATGGCCTGCAGATAGGCCAGTGAGGAGTTGCCGGTGCCGAAATCGTCCAGCGCCAGCTGGAAGCCCAGCGTACGCAGCGCCTGCATGCTGCTGATGGCGAGCTTGGGGTCGCGCATCACTTCGCTTTCGGTGATTTCCAGTGTCAGCAGGTGCGGGTTGGCCTTGCTGTGCTGCAGGAACTCGGCCACATAGGCGGGCAGGCTGGGGTCGGCCAGGTCGGCGGCCGAAAGGTTGAGCGATAGCCGCAGGGGTTCGCCCTGCAGTTGCCAGTGCTTGGCCAGCTTGAGTGATTCCACCAGCACCCAGCGGGTCAGTTCCACGATCAGGCCGGTTTTCTCGGCATAGGGCAGGAAGTCGTGCGGGGATACCAGGCCCAGTGTGGGGTGCTGCCAGCGCAGCAGCACTTCGGCGCCGGTGACCAGGCCGGTGCGGCTGACCACCTTGGGCTGCAGGTAGAGCTGCAACTGGTTCTGCGCTATGGCGGCACGCAGGGCGGACAGCAGGCTGAGCTGGAAGCGCAGGTCGCGCTCCAGGGCGCCATGGTAGACCTGGGCGTGCAGTTTCTCCTGCTTGGCGTGGCCCAGGGCAATTTCGGCGCGGCGCATCAAGAGCTCGATATGGTTGCCATGGGCAGGGTGCAGCGCCCCTGCCAGCCGTAGGCGGAGATCGACCTGCTGCTCGTCTACCACCAGCGGCTGGCGTGTCAGGGTGCTGGCCAGCAACTGCAGCGAGCCGGCGCTGGCGCCGTCGTCCAGCAGGGTGGCGAACTGGTTGCCGCCCACCCGGGCCAGGGGGCTGTTGGGCCCCAGCTTGCGGCGCAGGCGCTCGGCAGTTTCCTGCAGTACCCGGTCACCGATGTCGTAGCCCAGGGTTTCGTTGATGGCGGCAAAGCCGGCGATATCGAACAGCACCAGGGTGCGGGCGCGCTGGTTGTCCTGCGCCAGCAACTGGTCGCCTTCGAGCAGGAAGCTGCTGCGGTTGGCGAGGCCGGTGGTGCGGTCCGTCATGGTGGCCCGCTCGCGGCTGTGGCGCAGGCGGGCGGCGCGGTCGGCCAGGGCCAGCGAGAAGATGACAGCTTGCAGCAGGAAGGCGGCCTGGCGGACGTGGGCTGTGTCTATCCAGTCGGGCAGCAGGCCCATGGCCTGCAGGCCATGGCTCAGTTGTCCCAGCCAGGCTGGGTAGCCCGCCAGCAGGTCGATACGCAGCAGCAGCACGCCACACCAGATCAGCACGATGGGCGACCAACCGGCCAGGTAGAAGCCGCCACCCCGGAAATCGCCGGCCCGCAGGCTGATCAGGCCGGGCAGCAGCATGGCCAGCATGGTCACCAGCGCCACCAGGTTGTAGTAATGCACGACCCAGGCTGCCAGGGCGGGCACCAGGCCCATCAGGGTGTAGCCCAGCACCAGCCAGCCCAGTCCGCGCAGGTAGCGGGCCAGGCGGGGGGCGTGGCGCTGCAGGTTGGTAAAGCCCAGGCTGAAGCGCAGGCCGGTAAACAGGGCCAGGCCATAGCTGCCCAGCAGCAAGGCCTGGCTCAGTTGCGGATAGCTGATGGCCAGGCCGGTGGGGCTGATGGCGTGGCCGCTGAGCAAGCTCCACAGCAGGGCCAGCATCAGCGTCAGGCCGGTGTACCAGCCGGTGGTGGCGTCACGCAGGGCATAGGCAAACATGCCGCTGACCAGGCCCATGGCAAACAGCAGGGTCAGCAGGGCGCTGCGTATCTGGGCATTGCGGGATTCCTGCGCCAGCATATCGGCCGGCGGTTCCATGCTGATCTGCACGGTACTGCCTATGGGCAGGTGCATGTCCAGCCTGGCCTGGGCCCAGTCGCCGGGTTGCAGGGCCAGGGCGGCGCTGCGGGCGCTGCGCCACACCTGGGGCGCCACATGCCGGCTTGGGCCGGCCGGTTCGCTGCTGACGGTGCTCTGCGGGATACCGCGCAGGGTCAGCCAGAGCGGGGCCGGGCTGCTGGCCGGCAGATAGACCCTGACCTGGCAGGTGCGTTGCAAGTCGTGGTCGGTCTCCAGCAGGTGCAGCTTGCCATTGGCCGGTAGTGGCAGCCAGGCGGATAGGCCTGGCGCGCAGCGGTACTGTATGGCCGGGCTGGACTGTGCCAGCCCTGGCAGGGCCAGCAACAGCCATAACAACAACTGGAACAGGGCGGCTGGCTTCATCGGATGTTTCCTGACATGGTCGCCGCCGGTTCCGCTTAGACCTGCTCGGCCATGGCGGCCAGCAGTTCGGCCTGGTGTTCGGCCATCAGGGCATCGGTCAGCTCGAACAGATCGCCATCCATCACGTAGTCGAGCTTGTACAAGGTCAGGTTGATGCGGTGGTCGGTGATACGGCCCTGTGGGAAGTTATAGGTGCGTATCCGCTCGCTGCGATCACCCGAGCCGACCAGGGACTTGCGCATGGCGGCTTCCTTGGCATGGGCTTCGCGCTCCTGCCTGTCCTTGATGCGGGCGGCCAGCACCTGCATGGCGCGTGCCTTGTTCTGGTGCTGGCTGCGGCCATCTTGACACTCCACCACCAGGCCGGTGGGGAAGTGGGTGATGCGGATGGCCGAGTCGGTCTTGTTGATATGCTGGCCGCCGGCGCCGCTGGCGCGGAAGGTATCGATGCGGATATCGGCGGGGTTGATGTTCACCTCCTCCAGCTCATCCGCCTCGGGCATCACGGCCACGGTACAGGCCGAGGTATGGATGCGGCCCTGCGATTCGGTGGCGGGCACGCGCTGCACGCGGTGGCCGCCGCTCTCGAACTTGAGCTTGGAGTAGGCACCCAGGCCGGCAATACGGACGATGACTTCCTTGTAGCCGCCCAGGTCCGATTCGGAGGCCGAGACGATCTCTGACTGCCAGCGATTACGCTCGGCAAAGCGGGAATACATGCGGAACAGGTCACCGGCGAACAGGGCCGATTCGTCGCCACCGGTGCCGGCGCGGATTTCCAGGAAGATATTGCGCTCGTCGTTCGGGTCCTTGGGCAGCAGGGCCTTCTGCAGCTCGGTTTCCAGCGCTTCCAGCCGGCCTGCGCCATCGGCCAGTTCGGCCTCGGCCAGCTCCTTCATGTCTGGGTCGTCCAGCATCTCGCGTGCGGTGGCGAGATCGGCCTCGGTCTGGCAGAAGGAATGGTAGAGCTCGACCACCGGGGTCAGTTCGGCGTGTTCACGGCTCAACTTGCGGAAGTTGTCCATGTCGCGGGTGGCTTCTTCGCTGGCGAGCAGCTGGCCGACTTCTTCCAGCCGGTCGGCCAGTTGCGATAGCTTGTTGGCGATGCTGGGTTTCATGATGAGGTGTAGATATCCAGGTGGGCCCGCTCCATCCAGCGCTCGGGGGCAGCCAGGGGCGTAAAGCCGTATTGTTGGTAAAGGCCGTGGGCGTCGCCGGTCAGCAGTATCCAGCGGCGCAGGCCTTGCAGGTCGGGGTGGCTGACGATACTGTCCATCAGCCATTTGGAGAGCCCCTGGCCACGGTGGTCAGGGGCGATGAATACGTCGCCCAGGTAGGCGATGGTGGCGTAGTCGCTGATCACCCTGGCAAAGCCTACCTGCTGCTCGTGGTGATAGACGCCAAAACACAGCGCGCCCGCCACCGAGCGGCGGAAGGTGGCCAGGGGGATATCCTTGGCCCAGTAGGTGCTGGCGATATAGGCGTGGCACTGGGCCAGGTCCAGCCGGGCCGGGTCGGTATCGATCTGGTATTCGCCGAGCACCAGGGGGAAGGACATGCTCAGTTCCCCTCGTGCAGGTGGTAGAGCCGGCGTACGGCATCGATCAGCTCGCCATGCTGGCTGGCGTCGGCCTGGTTGAGCGCGGCCAGCGGCGCGTGCAGCAGCTTGTTGCTGAGCGACAGCGACAGCGATTCCAGCACGGCGGCAGGGTCTTCGCCCTTGGCCAGCAGCTTGGCGGCACGCTCCAGCTCATGCCGGCGTAGCCGTTCGGCCTGGTCCTTGAGCGCCCGTATGGTAGGCACAAGGGCGCGATTGTCCAGCCACTGCATGAACTCATCGGCGCTGCGCTCGACGATGCCATCGGCTTCCACCACGGCATGCTGCCGCTCCGCCCTACCCTGTCGTACTACTTCCGACAGATCATCGACGGTGTAGAGGTAGACGTCGGGTAGGGCACCCACCTCGGGTTCCACGTCACGCGGTACGGCCAGGTCCACCATGAATACCGGGCGGTGCTTGCGTGCCTTGATGGCCCGCTCAACCGCGCCCAGGCCGATGATGGGCAACTGGCTGGCCGTGCTGGTGACCACGATGTCGTACTGCGGCAGACGCTCCGGTAGCTCGGCTAGGGCGAAGGCATCGCCACCGAACTGGCTGGCCAGCGCCTGGCCCCGCTCCAGCGTACGGTTGGCTACCGACAGCCGGCGTGGCTTGCGGGCAGCGAAATGGGTGGCGCACAGTTCTATCATTTCGCCCGCGCCGATGAACAGCACATTCAGGTCGGCGATATCGGGGAACAGGCGCTCGGCCAGCTTGACCCCGGCAGCGGCCATGGACACCGAATTGGCACCTATGCCGGTTTCGCTGCGGACGGCCTTGGCGACCGAAAAGGCTTTCTGGAACAGGCCGTTGAGCGATGAGCCCAGGCCACCTGCCTCCTGCGCCTCGCGCACGGCATCCTTGAGCTGGCCCAGTATCTGGGTCTCGCCCAGCACCATGGAATCCAGCCCCGACGCCACCCGAAACACATGCCGCACGGCCTCGCGGTCGGGCAGGCGGTACAGATAGGGGGCGATGCTGGCTGCATCCAGCTGGCGCGAGGCAGCCAGCCAGTTCAACAGGGTGGCTTCGTCGTGCGCCGCCGCATACAGCTCGGTGCGATTGCAGGTGGAGACGATGGCCGCCTCATGCACGCCCTTCTGCGCTGTCAGTTCCGCCACCGCTGCAGCCAGTTCCTCTGGGGCGAAGGCGAGCTTCTCCCGCACCGCAATGGGCGCAGTCTCATGATTGAGGCCGAGGGCAAACAGGGACATGCGAGGGAGGCGGGACGGGAAAGGGTCTGAATTTTACCCTAGGCGGGCCCTTGCGAGCCAGAAAGGCTTTTGCGGCAAATACTTGGCCTGCAAGTCGACGGAGGATGCGCCGCTGGCATGGCGTGTATCAGTGCGACCCCGGCCGGGCGGCGCCGCGCATACAGGTATCCCCGGCAGGCAGCAAAAAGCCCGGTCAGACCGGGCTTTCAGGTGCGCTGTGATCAGGCGTTTACTTGGCGTTGATCTTGAACAGGCGCATCAGGGGGGCGTTGGAGTTGGGGCCGAACCAGCGATCAAAGATCTTGGCGGCTTCACCCGACTGCTCCATGGCGACGATGGTCTTGTTGACCTCTTCCAGCAGGCGCTTTTCACCCTTGCGCACGGCGATGCCATAGACTTCCAGCGAGATGGTGACATTGGGTATCTCGTACTGGGCCTTGTTGGGCATCTTGTTCAAGAGGCCGGCCAGGATGGGCTCGTCGGTGCTGACCGCATCGAGCTGGCCCTTGCCCAGGGCGACGAAGGCTTCGTCGTAGTCGCCGAACAGCACCATATTGGCGCCGGGCATTTCACGGGCCAGTTGCTTGGCCGAGGTCGAACCGGTGACGGTGCCGATGGTGGCGCTGGTCAGGTCTTCAATCGAGTTGACCTTGCCCTTGCGCACCACGAACTTCTGGCCGGTGATGAAATAGCCATAGCTGAAGTCCACCTGCTTTTCGCGCTCGGCGTTCTTGGTCATCGTGGCGATGATCAGGTCCACTTCCTTGTTCTGCAGCTTGGGTACGCGTTGGGCCGATTCCACGCCCTTGACGATCAGGTTGACGCCGAGCTTCTTGGCGATGGCCGCAGCGAAGTCCACGTCATAGCCGGAGATGGTCTGGGTCTTGGTGTTCAGCACACCAAAAGGGGGGGTGGAATCCTTCACGCCGACCACCAGGGTGCCGCGTTTCTTGATGTCGTCCAGATCATCCGCCACAGCGGGTGTCAGCATGCTCAGTCCCAGCAGGGCAGCCAGCAACAGTTTGATTTTCATAGATTTGCTCCGTATTGGACATGGGCGATCGTGCCAATGTCATTGTGGGCGCGACCATATTGCAGGGCCTGTGCACTGCCTATTAGGGAAAGCGTAGATAAGAATACGGTAATGGAAAGCCCGCTCGGACGAGCGGGCCTGGGGTGTTGCTGCCAAGCTAGGCTGGAGGCGGTGGTCGGTCAGAATCGGAGCGGGATGGTGAACTTGCGGGCGCCCAGTGATTCGCCATCCAGAAAGGCTTCGACAAAGACCGAACTGTCGGTTTTGCGCATCAATTCCTGCACCAAGCGCTCCGGTATCTGTACCAGGCCTGCGTTCTTGTCCGGTACATAGCTGCCGTTGAAATCACGGGTATTGATGCCCATGGATTTCAGCAAAGGACCATCGGTGGCAGAAAAGCGCAGGGTCAGGGCCGAGTCATCGCGCGGCGGGTGCTGTTCGCGGGTGGTTTTGCCCAGCTCTATCCAGACCGGCCAATGGCCCGCCATGCGGCGGGCCTGGGCGGTGGTCTGGACAGGCGAGCGCGCGCCGGACTCCTTGGCCGCGCCGCTGCTAAACAGCGAGGAGAAGGCACTGAGGAGACGGGAAAACCAGCTCTGATCACTTGCCATGGCCTGCCTAACGATGAATGAGAAAGCGCGTCAGCTACCGGCCGGCTTGCGGGCTATAGCCCGGTGACCGATATCGCGGCGGCACTGCATACCTTCAAAGTGTATGCGGTCTATGACCTCATAGGCGCCCTTTTGTGCCATCTTCACGCTATCGCCCAAGGCGGTGACGCACAGTACGCGGCCACCGTTGGTGACGATCTTCTCGCCCTGCTGCGCTGTGCCGGCATGGAATACCAGCACGTCTTCGGCCTGGGTGTCGGGCAGGCCGTGTATCACATCGCCCTTGCGCGGGGCGTCGGGATAGCCGCCGGCAGCCAGTACCACGCCCAGCGCGACGCGGCGATCCCACTCGGCCTCGGTCTGGTCCAGCGTCTGGTTGACGGCGTGTTCCAGCAGCATGACAAAGTCGGTCTTGAGGCGTGCCATGATGGGCTGGGTTTCCGGGTCGCCCATGCGGCAGTTGAACTCCACCACGCTGACGGCGCCGTCGTCATCCACCATCAGGCCGGCGTAAAGAAAGCCGGTGTATGGTATGCCGTCGCGGGCCATGCCGGCCACGGTGGGCAGTATCACTTCGCGCATGGCGCGGGCGTGGACTTCAGGTGTGACCACCGGGGCAGGTGAATAGGCCCCCATGCCGCCGGTATTGGGGCCTTCGTCATTTTCTTTCAGGCGCTTGTGGTCCTGCGAGCTGGCCAGGGCCAGCACATTGCGGCCATCCACCATCACGATAAAGCTGGCCTCTTCGCCCTTGAGGAAATCCTCTATCACCACCCGGGCGCCTGCATCGCCCATCTTGTTGTCCAGCAGCATGCTGTCTATGGCGGCGTGGGCCTCGGCCAAGGTCATGGCCACGATCACGCCCTTGCCAGCGGCCAGGCCATCAGCCTTGATGACGATGGGGGCGCCACGGCCCTCTACATAGGCGTGGGCCTCGGTGGCGTCGGCAAAAGTGCGGTATTGGGCAGTGGGAATGCCGTGGCGAATCATGAAGGCCTTGGCGAAATCCTTGGAGCTTTCCAGCTGCGCGGCGGCGCGGGTGGGGCCGAATATCTTCAGGCCGGCTTCACGGAAGGCATCGACTACGCCGGCGGCCAGGGGGGCCTCGGGGCCGACCACGGTCAAGCCCACGTTCTCGCTTTGGGCAAAGGCCACCAGTTCGGGAATGCTGGTGATAGCCACATTGGTGAGGCCGGCTTCGCGGGCGGTACCGGGGTTGCCGGGTGCAACGAAGACCTTGCTGACGCGGGAAGACTGGGCAATTTTCCAGGCCAGGGCGTGTTCGCGGCCGCCGGAGCCGATGACGAGTACGTTCATGCTTGCCTCATAGGGGTAAGGAGTGAGGGTTGTCCACTACGGGCAGCGGACAGGCCTGACTGCTCACCGCGGCCGGTGTTACATATGAAACACCGGCCGCAGCCGCCATATCAATGGCGGAAATGCCGTATGCCGGTGACGACCATGGCGATGCCGTGCTCGTCGGCTGCTGCGATCACTTCCTCGTCACGCATGGAGCCGCCGGGCTGGACGATGGCACTGACACCGTTCTCGGCAATCACATCCACGCCGTCGCGGAAGGGGAAGAAGGCATCGGAAGCGCAGACCGAACCCTTCAGCGCCAGTTGGGCATGCTGGGCCTTGATGGCGGCAATGCGGGTGGAGTCCACCCGGCTCATCTGCCCCGCGCCTACGCCCAGGGTACGGCCGCCGCCGCAGAACACGATGGCATTGGATTTGACGAACTGGGCCACACGCCAGGCGAACAGCAGGTCTTTCAGCTGCTCGGCGGTGGGGGCCAGCTTGGTCACCACCTTGAAGTCGGCGGTGGTGATGTGATGGATGTCGGGTGTCTGCACCAGGATGCCGCCACCCACGCGCTTGAGGTCGTAGCGGTTGGCGCCGGTTTCCAGGGGCACTTCCAGCACGCGTACGTTCTTCTTGGCAGCGATGATGGCCTTGGCGTCGGACGAGAAGCCTGGGGCGATCAGCACTTCCAGAAACTGGCCGGTGACGGCCTCCACGGTGGCGGCGTCCACTTCGCGGTTGAAGGCGATGATGCCGCCAAAGGCGCTGGTGGTGTCGGTGGCAAAAGCCAGCTGATAGGCGGTCAGCGTATCGGCGGCAATGGCAACACCACAGGGGTTGGCATGCTTGACGATGACACAGGCCGGCTCGTCGAAGGCCTTGACGGCTTCCCAGGCGGCATCGGAGTCGGCGATATTGTTGTAGCTCAGCTCCTTGCCCTGCAATTGCTGGTAGCCGGCCAGGCTGCCGACGGCAGGATGCAGGTCACGGTAGAAGGCGGCAGCCTGATGCGGGTTCTCGCCGTAGCGCATGTCCTGCACCTTCTCCACGCTGATATTGAGGCGGGCGGGGAAGGTCTGTTGCGTGCCGTCGTCGTTCAGCGAAGTCAGGTAGTTGGAGATGGCGCCATCGTAGGCGGCCGTGTGGCTGAAGGCCTTCTTGGCCAGCATGCGGCGGGTGGGCATGCCCAGGGCGCCGTCGTTGGCCTTGAGCTCGGCCACCAGGGGGGCGTAGTCGGCGGCGTCGGTGACGATGGCGACAAAGGCGTGGTTCTTGGCGGCGGAGCGCACCATGGCCGGGCCGCCGATGTCGATGTTTTCGATGGCATCGTCAAAGTCGCAATCGGGCTTGGCGATGGTGGCCTCGAAGGGGTAGAGGTTGACGCAGACCAGGTCGATGCTGCCTATGCCGTGCTCGGCCATCTTGCTGACATGGCCGGCCAGGTCGCGGCGGCCCAGGATGCCACCGTGGATCTTGGGATGCAGGGTCTTGACGCGACCGTCCAGCATCTCGGGGAAACCGGTGTAGTCGGCCACCTCGATGACCTTGACGCCGGCTTCCGCCAGCATCTTGGCGGTGCCGCCCGTGGAGAGTATCTCCACCCCAAAGCCGGCCAGGGCCTGGGCGAATTCCAGTACGCCGGTTTTGTCGGAGACGCTGATCAGTGCACGTTTGATATTGACCATGGTTGCTTGCTCATAAGACAAAGTGAAAGATAAAACTTAGCAGCTGCCAGCCCCGGCTGCCGTTGCCTTGGCGCCAATGGAAGGGACTGCCGCCAGCCCGTGCAACGCTGCGCGGACAAATTCGGTCTTGGCGCCGGCATAGGCCCGACTATCGGTCGGATACTGCCGTGCCAACGCCTGCTTGAGCGCGGCGTAATTGGCCCGCAGCGCCGGGTTGTTGCGCAGGCCGTCGCGAAACGCTAGGTGTTCGTGCCAGAAGGGGCTATTTACCACCACCATATGCAGATGGTGGGTGCACAGCCCTGCTTGGTGGCGGGTGAAATAATGGCGCCCGGCTATGCCGTGCTCGCCATGGTGCTGGTAACCGAGTGCCGCCAGCGGGGCTATGCAGGCTGTATGCTGCGCCAGGTCCGTCAGGCCCAGCATCAAGTCCAGCACCGGCTTGGCGCAGAGGCCAGCCACGGCGGTGGAGCCGATATGGGCCAGCACCACGCCTGGCAGCGCGGTGGCGATAGCGTGGGCGGCATGGTCATAGGCCTGCGACCAGTCCGCATGGTGATCGACCAGCACTACCGTGCTTTCGGCCAGGCCCAGGCTCATATCAGGTCGTGTTCCTGCATTTTCTTGCGCAAGGTGTTGCGGTTGATGCCCAGCAGCTCGGCCGCCCGGGTCTGGTTGCCCTGGGCCTTGTCCAGTACTACTTCCAGCATGGGTTTCTCCACCTTGGCCAGCACCATGTCGTAGATCGCCTGCGGTGCTTCGCCGTCGAGGTCGCGGAAATACTGTTCCAGCGCGTCGCGCACGGCAAAGCAGATCTGATCCTTGGTGGACATGGGGGGTTCTCTCCTGGACTAGGCGGCCGCTAATGCGGTCTCGTCTTGGTAAACCAGCCGCTCGCTCTGGAGCGCCAGTTGCTTGAAATAGGCATCTACGGCAGCCAGTTGCTCGGCCGTGCTGTCGAGTTGGTACATGTGCTGGCGGAACGCGTTGGCGCCGCGCAGGCCATTGGTGTACCAGGCGATATGCTTGCGGGCGATGCGGCAGCCCGAGTACTCGCCATGGAAGGCGTAATGGTCTTGCAGGTGTTCCATCAGGATGGCGTGTATCTCACTCACCCTGGGTGGGGGCAGGTGCTCGCCGGTGGTGAGGAAGTGATCAATCTCCCTGAATATCCAGGGCCGGCCCTGGGCGGCGCGGCCTATCATCACCGCGTCGGCACCGGTCTGCTGCAGCACCGCCAGGGCTTTCTCCGGGGTGGTGATATCGCCATTGGCCACCACTGGTATGCGCAGGCTGCGCTTGACCTCGGCAATCAGCTCATAGCGGGCGGCGCCGTTATACATATCCTCGCGGGTACGGCCGTGCAGGGCCAGGGCGGCAATGCCGGTCTGCTCGGCCAGTTGCGCCACCCGCAGGATGTTCTCCTCGCCGTTGCGAAAGCCTAGCCGGGTCTTGAGCGTCACCGGCACATCCACGGCGCTGACGACGGCCTCCAGGATGCGGGCCACCCGGTCTTCGTCCTGCAAGAGGGCCGAGCCGGCCAGCACATTGCAGACTTTCTTGGCGGGGCAACCCATATTGATATCGATGATCTGGGCGCCGGCCGCCACATTATGGCGAGCGGCCTCGGCCATCTGGGCCGGGTCGCTGCCGGCTATCTGCACCGCGACCGGGGCCAGTTCGCCGTCGAAATTGGCACGGCGGCGGGTCTTGTTGCTGCCATAGAGCATGGCATTGGAGGTAATCATCTCGCTGACCGCATGGCCGGCGCCCAGCCGCTTGCACAGCATGCGGAATGGCCGGTCGGTCACGCCGGCCATGGGCGCGACGATCAGGCGGTTGCGGAGTTGATAAGGACCTATGCGCATGCTTGTTCTATGGGCCATGGCCCGCCCATGGGGCGGTGCCGGCAACAGTACAGAATGAAAAACCGCTGGAGACGAGAGGCGTAGAGGCTTCGGTATCCAGCGGTAACAGGCGCGCATTCTACCTAAGCCTGCGTCCGGCGCGAAGGCATTTCGCTTAATTTTTGAGCAGATACCGATAGCACCAAAGCAATCGCTGCCGATAACAGCGTCCAGTTGCAGCGAACGCGAGGGATCGGGATGGTTGTCGCTACAATGCTGTCCTACGATGGCAGTCTTGGTGTGTCGCACAGGCGCACGGACTTGCCTGCCCGCTTGCCTTGGCCAAAAAACAGACTATATGAGGAGTCGCCATGCCCCATCGCCCTGCTCTGCTGACCCTGCTGGCGGCCACCGCCAGCGCAGCGACGGTATCGTTGCCTGCGCCGCCCGCCACGCCGGTGCGCAATGTGGTTGATGACTACTTTGGTACCCAGGTGAGCGACCCCTACCGCTGGCTGGAGAACATGCAGGGGGCGGAGTTCAAGACCTGGCTCAAGGCCCAGGCCAACCATGCCGAATCGGTGCTGGCCACCCTGCCTGGCCGCAACGCCCTCAAGCAAAGGCTGACCGAGCTGGCTGATGCGGGCGAGAATGTGGCCGATCTGCAGCAGGCTGCTGGCCGCCTGTTCTATCTGAAGACTGAACCGGGCCGCAATGGCCGTCGCCTGTATGTGCGCGACGGTCGCGGCGAGCGCCTGCTGCTGGACCCGGACACCCTGGGGACGGCCGGGGCCCATATCGCCATAGACTGGTATTCGCCTTCGCCCGATGGTGCGCTGGTGGCCATGGGCCTGTCGGCCAGTGGCTCGGAGGACAGTGAGCTGCGCCTGCTGGACCTGGCGAGCGGACTATGGCTGCCCGAGCGCATCAGCCGGGCTGGGCTGAATGACAGCCTGGGCTGGCTGGGCGGCAGCAAGCGCTTTATCTATAACCGGCTGCCTGCTGCCGGCGCCGATGGGGTGCAGGAGCGCTACAACAAGAGCGCCACCTGGCTGCACACGGTGGGCCAGCCGGTGGAGCGTGATACCGCCCTGTTCGGCTACGGCGTGCGGGCGGATCAGCCCTTCGATATCGCCGATATCAGCCATATCCGTACCGACCCTGGCAGTCACTATCTGGTGGCCGAGGTCTTGCATGGCGATGCGGTCGAGCGTTCCTACTATGTGGCCAGCATCGCCCAGTTGGCCGGCGCCGCAACGCCCTGGCAGCGTATCAGCAGCCCGGCCGACAAGACGGCCGATGCCTGGCTGCACGGCGACACCCTGTATCTGCACAGCCTGCAGGATGCCCCCAGGGGCAAGGTGCTGGCACTAAACCTGAAACAACCGCAGTTGGCCCAGGCCAGGGTGGTGCTGCCACAGGGCAGCCATGTGCTGCGGCAAGCCGCCGTGGCCCGCGAGGCTCTGTATGTACGGGCCAGCGAAGGCGGGGTGGACAAGTTGTTCAAGCTCAGCCACGGCGGCGGCGGCCGTGAGCTGGCGTTGCCCGTGGCCGGCACCTTGCTGGGGCTGGCGACCGATGTGGCCCGTAGCGGCGCGGTGTTCAAACTGGAAGGCTGGGTGGCGCCACCAAGCGTCTATAAACTCGACGGCAAGACCGGTGCGGTGCGCCTCACCCGGCTGCTCAAACCTTCCAGGGCCAAGCTGGACGGCTACGAGGCCCGCCGGGTGATGGTCAAGAGTCACGATGGCGTGGCCGTGCCCTTGTCCATCATGGCGGCCAAGGGCATCAAGCTGGATGGTAGCCACCCTACCATCGTCAGCGGCTACGGTGCCTACGGCATCAGCATGGAGGCGCGTTTTTCCGCCAACCGGCTGGCCTGGCTGGAGCGCGACGGCGTGATGGCGGTATGCCATGTACGCGGCGGCGGCGAATTTGGCGAAGCCTGGCACCGTGCCGGTTATATCCAGACCAAGGCCAACACGGCCAAGGACTTTATCGCCTGCGCCGAATGGCTGGTGCAGCAGGGCTATACCTCGCCGGCCAGACTGGCAGGTACCGGGGGGAGTGCCGGCGGCATCACCATAGGCGGCGCCATCACGGCGCGGCCTGAGCTGTTTGCTGCGGCCCAGAGTGCGGTGGGGGTGAGCGACCTGCTCAGGATGGAGCTGACCCCCAATGGTCCACCCAACATCGCCGAGTTCGGCACGGTCAAGAACCCCGAGCATTTTCCGGCCATGCTCAGCAACAGCCCCTACCATCGCATCAAGGATGGGGTGGCCTACCCGGCGGTGATCGTCACCACCGGGGCCAACGACCCACGGGTGGATGCCTGGATGCCAGCCAAGCTGACTGCCCGCCTGCAGGCTGCCAGCAGTAGCGGCAAACCGGTGTTGCTGCGGGTGGACTACGACGGCGGCCATGGCATGGGTTCGACCAAGGCGCAGCAGGTGGCCGAGAGCGCCGATGTGTGGAGCTTCTTCCTGTGGCAGATGGGGGTGGCGGGTTTCGCGCCCGGCAACTGAAGCGCCGGGCGCAAGCCCGGGACTACATCCGCATGGTGCTGACAGTGGGGGTGTTCAGCTGTGCCTTGAGCCGCTCGCCCAGGGCGCGAGCATCGGCTTCGCTGGCCAGCTGCTCCAGGCTGACGCGGAACTTGCCCTCGGCCATGGGGCGTATCTTGGCGGGATAGCCAGCCTCGCGCAGGCTGTCATACCACTGCAGCGCCTCGGCCTGGTTGCCGGCTACCGCCACCACCAGCCGCCAGCGGCCCTGTGCCTGGCTCAGGCCCTTGCCGGCCTGGGGTTCGGTCTGCGGCGCCCATTCGTTGGCCACCTTGTTGGGATCGACCTTGGCCACCGGCAAGGCGGGCTTGCCCTTGGGGGCGACGTAGAAGTCCAGGGGCTGGTCCATGGTGATAAAGCCGGCCTCGCCCTCATGTTCCACCGCAATGCTGCCCTCCAGCAGGCAGACCAGGTCTTTCTCGGCGTCGGACTTGCCCCAGATATCGGTACCCCGTATGCCGGCGGTGATGGTGGCGACCTTGATATCGACCTCACGCTGGCGCAGCTTGCCAGCCAGGCCGGTGGTAAAGCGGAATGCCCCCTTCAGCACGTCCACCGTGGCCTGGAAGGCGGTCTTGCGGCCGTCTGAGGCATTCAGGGTGTTGACCCGGAATACCGCGTCCTCGCCCAGCTTGAACTGGCTGCCCTCGGGCAGGGTAAGCAGCACCCGCGCGCCATTGCCGGTATGGACCACATCGCCGGCCTGCAGGTTGACGCCTGCTGCCAGTGGCCGCATCTGGCCGCCGCGCTCCAGCCAGGCTGGCATATTGACGGCGCTGACCTGGGTGGGGGCGGCCGCAACGGCGGTAGCCAGGCTGGTGGCAAGCAGGGCGGCGATCAGGGGGGCGCGCATGGCAAACTCCTTGAGACGAATAGGGATAACGCTCGGTTATAATCAACGTTTTATTTGGTCGCCAGGTAACAAGTCACGCATCCACACTCCCGTGGCAGCCTGTCGCTTGGCATGATTCGTTAGGATAGCCCACATGCAAGAACAGTATCGTCCCTCTGAGGTGGAATCTGCCGCCCAGCAACACTGGCAGGGCCGCGACGCCTACCGCGTCGTTGAAGACAAGACCAAGCCCAAGTTCTACGCCTGCTCCATGCTGCCCTACCCCTCGGGCAAGCTGCATATGGGCCATGTGCGCAACTACACCATCAACGACATGCTGGCCCGCCACCTGCGCATGAAGGGCTTCAATGTGCTGATGCCCATGGGCTGGGATGCCTTTGGCCTGCCCGCCGAGAATGCCGCTATCGCCTATGGCAAGCCGCCGGCCGAATGGACTTACGCCAATATCGCCGACATGAAGTCGCAGATGCAGCCGCTGGGCCTGGCCTTTGACTGGTCGCGCGAAGTGGCGACCTGCGACCCGGAATATTACAAGTGGAACCAGTGGCTGTTCCTCAAGATGCTGGAGAAAGGCATCGCCTACAAGCGCACCCAGGTGGTGAACTGGGACCCGGTGGACCAGACCGTGCTGGCCAACGAGCAGGTGGTGGATGGCCGTGGCTGGCGCTCCGGCGCCATCGTGGAGAAGCGCGAGATACCGGGCTACTACTTTGGCATCACCCAGTATGCCGACGAGCTGCTGGACGATATCGACAAGCTGGATGGCTGGCCCGACCAGGTGCGCGCCATGCAGCGCAACTGGATAGGCAAGAGCGAGGGCGTGCGCTTTGCCTTTGGTCATGAGGTGCGCGATGCCGATGGCAAGCTGGTGGGCGACGGCCAACTGTGGGTGTTTACCACCCGCGCCGACACCATCATGGGCGTGACCTTCTGCGCCGTGGCGGCCGAGCACCCGCTGGCCCGCCGCGCGGCCGAACTCAAGCCCGAGCTGCAGGCCTTTATCGACGAATGCAAGGCCGGTGGCACCACTGAGGCCGAGCTGGCCACCCAGGACAAGAAGGGCGTGCCCACCGGCCTGCAGGTGGTCCATCCGCTGACCGGCGAACAGGTTGAGGTCTGGATAGGCAACTATGTGCTGATGGGCTATGGCGACGGCGCAGTGATGGGTGTACCGGCCCATGATGAGCGTGACTTTGCCTTTGCCCGCAAGTACGGCATTGCCATCAAGCAGGTGGTGGCAGTCGAAGGCGAGACCTTCAGCCTGGACGGCTGGGCCGAATGGTATGGCGACAAGCAGCGTGGCGTGACGGTGAACTCGGGCAAGTACGACGGCCTGGGCTACAAGGCCGCCGTGGATGCTGTGGCCGCTGACCTGGCGGGCCGTCAGATAGGCGAAAAGAAGACCACCTGGCGCCTGCGCGACTGGGGTATCTCGCGCCAGCGCTACTGGGGCACCCCTATCCCTATCATCCACTGCGATGGCTGTGGCGATGTACCGGTGCCTTACGAACAGCTGCCGGTGGTGCTGCCCACCGACTGCGTGCCGGATGGTTCGGGCAATCCGCTGAAGAAGCGCGAGGACTTCCTCCACGTTGATTGCCCGCAGTGCGGCAAGCCGGCCCAGCGCGAGACCGATACCATGGATACCTTCGTGGATTCGTCCTGGTATTTCATGCGCTATACCTGCCCCGATGCCGGCACCATGGTGGACGAGCGCAACGACTACTGGATGGCCGGCGGCATGGACCAGTACATCGGCGGCATTGAGCACGCTGTGCTGCACCTGCTGTATGCCCGCTTCTGGACCAAGGCCATGCGCGATCTGGGCCTGCTCAAGATAGACGAGCCGTTCAAGGCGCTGTTCACCCAGGGCATGTTGCTGAACGAGTCGTTCTACCGCGAGGAAGCCAGCGGCAAGAAGACCTGGTACTACCCCAACGAGGTGGAAGTCCAGCATGACGACAAGGGCCGTGCCATTGCCGCCACCCTCAAGGCCGATGGCCAGCCGGTGATCATGGGCGGCATCGAGAAGATGTCCAAGTCCAAGAACAATGTGGTCGAGCCCAAGGACATCATTGCCCGCTTCGGTGCCGATACCGCCCGCCTGTTCACCATGTTCGCGGCGCCGCCGGAGCAAAGTGCCGCCTGGAGCGACAGCGGTGTGGAGGGCGCTTCGCGCTATCTGCGCCGGTTGTGGAACTTCGGCTACAAGCAGGCCGACGCCATCCGCGCCGCCGGGCCGGTGGCCGAGCTGGACAAGGAAGCCAAGACCCTGCGCCATGAACTGCACAGCACGCTCAAGCAGATCAATGCCGATTACGAGCGCCTGCAGTACAACACCGTGGTGTCGGGCGCCATGAAGCTGCTCAACGCGCTGGAAGCCTACAAGGGCGACAACGCGGCGGTGCTGCGTGAAGGCCTGGGCATTCTGTTGCGCGTGCTCTACCCGGTCAGCCCCCATATCACCCACGCCCTGTGGGTGGAATTGGGCTACGGCGGCGAACTGATTGATGCCACCTGGCCAGAGCCGGCTGCCGACGCCCTGGCACAGGACGAGATCAAGCTGATGGTGCAGGTCAACGGCAAGCTGCGTGGCGAGATCGAAGTCCCCGCCTCGGCTGACCGAGCTGCCATTGAGGCCTTTGCCCTGGCCAATGCCAATGTGCAGAAGTTCCTGGAGGGGCAGACGCCCAAGAAGGTGGTGGTGGTGCCGGGCCGCTTGGTGAACCTGGTGGTGTAAGCGTCCGCGACAAGCAAGAACGGGATGGTGCTGGTCAGTTTGGCCCAGACCATCCCGTTTTGCTTTATATGGGGCGCCTGGCAAGGGGCGCCCCGGATGATCTGCCTGCTATAAAGAGGTATCCGATTGTTCGCCAGCCTGCCATGCGTATCCTGCTGTTACCCCTGCTTTGCATGACCCTGCTGTCCCTCACCCCAAGGGCTGAGGACGAGGTGGTCTACCCTGCGCCCGAAGGGGCGGCGGATGTACGCCATGACGACAAGCTGGAGTTCCTGCGCGGCGCGCTGGAGCGTACCAAGGGCGCGTATGGCGACTACCGTATACGGCCTGCCAGCACGGTGATGAACAAGGCCAGGCAGTTGGTATCGCTGTCTACCGGCCAGGAGCTGACGCTGACCTGGAGCGGCACCACCCTGCAGATGGAGCGGGATTTTCTGCCGGTGCGGATACCGCTGCGCAAGGGTCTGGGTGGTTATCGCATCTCGCTGATTGCGCAGGAGCGGCAGGCGGCGTTTGACCAGGTTCACAGCCTGCAGGATCTGCGGCGCTTTGTGATCGGCCAGGGCAAGGGCTGGTCCAGCGCCGATGTGTTGCAGGAAGCGGGCTTCCCGGTGGTCACCAGCAATTACGATAGCCTGTTCCGCATGGTGGGTAGCCGGCGCATAGACATGTTTCCGCGCGGGCTGCACGAGGCCTTTGAGGAATACGAGGCCAACCGCGCTGCGATACCGAATCTGGCGGTGGAGGAGCGGTTGGTGATCCGCTACGACAACCCTTATTACTTCTTTGTCAGCCGGCAGAATGTGCGGCTGGCCCGGCGGCTGGAGCAGGGCCTGCGCTTGATGATCAAGGATGGCAGCTTTGACGAGATATTCTGGCGCCACAATGGTGAATCGATACGCAAGGCCAATCTGGCCGGCCGTCGCGTGATTGCCATCCCCAACCGGCAATTGCCGCCGCTGACACCCTTGGCCGACAAGAGCCTGTGGTTCGACCCCATGGCGCCGTTGCCCAAATAACAAGGCCACCTTGCGGTGGCCCTGTTGTTTACCTGGTTATTTGTCCTACGTTCCCTGCCTGCCTATGGGCAGATCTGGTGCGGGTAGCATTCGTCGCGGACCAGCTCGAAGATGGGCCGCTCGGCGATTGCGATGCGCGAACCACCCGGTATTTCCACCACCAGCGTGTTCTGCTCGAACGAATAGCGGCCATTGTAGTAAGGCACCCGTTCGCCATGCAGGCTGATGGCAATGGCCTGGCCGGCCACGAAGTTGGTCAGCTTCTCGCGCACAAATTGATTTACGTCGGTATTGCCCACGATATAGGCACCCGGCGGTATGGCCTTGTCCAGCGAGAAGGCCATATTGCTGGTGGGCAGGCGGGCGTTGTTGATCTCGGCCACGGCACCCTGGATTTCAGCCAGCGTCATGTCCTCCAGCTTGTTGGTGAACAGGGCATTGAAGCCGGGGATGAAATCAAACACGGTGTCCACGTCCACGCTGGCCTGGATATCCAGGTTCTGCACCTGGGCATCGCTGAGCTGGCCGCTATAGGGGTTGTAGCGGGCGCTGATCCAGATGGGGTTGGAACGTATGCTGATGGTGGCCTCGGCATACCAGCTCTTCTTCACCCTGGCATAGCCATTGAGGCTGAAACCACCGACCGAGGCGATTACCTCGCCCTGGGCATTGCCCGCCAGCTTGACTGTCAGCGGGCCGGGCGCTGTCATCGAGAAGGCCTTGAGGCTGGCCTTGCCCTGTAGCTGCCGTTCCAGCTCGGCCCGGGCCTGGTTGGCGAAATCCTGCTTGATGTGGAGGATGGACTCGGTATGGTCGGTTACCCGCTGCAGCAGCTTGTGCTGGTCGACATACTCCTTTCTCTCGCCCTTGTGGGTGACATAGAGCACATGGTCCATGCCGACCAGGTTATTGGTGTATTCCGAGATGGGTGAGTTGTCTGGTGGCAGAGCCAGCGCCGGGGCGGCGGCCAGCAGGGTGGATGCCGCAAGGGCGGCGAGATGGCGCAGTTTCAAGGGTAACCTCCTGGGGTTGGGTTTATTGCTTTTCTGCCTTGCCTCTTTTGCGGGCAAGGTGAGGCCATGTTAGTGGCTATTTGCTATTGGTTCAATCAAATCGATAGCTACAGTATTCAGCTAGGGTAAGCGCATCTGCGTCTGCCTATGTCTCACCGCGCTGGCAGCGACTACAATGCGCCTTTGCCCTTTGCCGGCCCCTTTCAACGGACTGCCCCGTATGACGCCAAGACTCCTGATCCCCGCTGGCCTGGCCCTGCTGCTGAGCGCCTGCGGCTTCCACCTGCGTGGCCTGGGTGCAAGCACACCGCTGGCTTTTGCCTCGCTCAATGTCACGGCGCCCGCCGGGGGCTTGGGTGATGTGCTGGGACGGCAGCTATCGCTGCGGCCTGATCTGAAACTGCTGACAGCCAAAGAGGCCGAAGCCGTGCTGGCGGTGGAGAGCGAAGCCATAGACAAGCAGATACTGACGGTGAACAAGTCCGGCCGGGTGACCGAATACCAGCTGATCTACCGCGCCCGCTTCAACCTGCGGCAAGGGGCGGCTGAGCGTATTCCCACCACCGAGCTGACCTTGCGCCGCGATTACTCGTTTGACGAGAACAATGTGCTGGGCAAGGAAGCCGAAGAACAGATACTGGTGCGCGACATGCGCTCGGATGCTGCCCAGCAGATCATACGCCGGCTGGCTGCGCTCAAGCCCGCTACGGCGCCCTATACCCCTGTGCCGGCAGCGCAGTAATGCCGATACGCCCAGCCGACCTGGCAAGCCACCTGGCCGGTGGCAAGCTGGCGCCCATCTACGTGATACACGGCGAGGAAGCGCTGCTGGCGCTAGAGGCCGCCCAGGCTGTGCGCGATGCCGCCCGTGCCGCCGGCATTGCCGAGCGCGAAGTGCTGACCGTGGAACCGGGCTTCAAATGGGCCGAGCTGGCGGCGGCAGGCCAGGCCATCTCCTTGTTTGCCGAGCAGAAGCTGATCGACCTGCGGGTGCCTACCGGCAAGCCCGGCACCGAGGGCGGTGAGGCTCTGCAGCAATATGCCGCCAATGCGCCCAGCGAAAACGTGCTGATGCTGCAGCTGCCCAAGCTGGATAAGCCCCAGCTGCAGAGCAAATGGTTTACCGCGCTGGAAGCCAAGGGCACCGTGGTGGCCTGCCCGGCGGTGAGCCGCAATGAGCTGCCGGGCTGGATAGCCGGGCGCCTGGCCAGCCAGCAGCAGCGCCTTAGCAGCGATGCCATGGAGTATCTGGTGGCGCGGGTGGAAGGCAACCTGCTGGCCGCCAAGCAGGAGATAGACAAGCTGGCCTTGCTGCATCCGGCCGGCGAACTGGACCTGGCCGCCCTGCAGGCGGCGGTCGCCAATGTGGCCCGTTACGATGTGTGGGGCTTGGGCGAGGCGCTGATTGCTGGCGAACCCAGCCGCCTGGCGCGCATGCTGGATGGCTTGCGCGGCGAAGGTGAGGCCCCACATCTGGTATTGTGGGCCATGGCCGATGAGATACGCGCCCTGTTGCGGGTGGGCCTGGGCCGCTCGCAGGGGTTGAATCTGCAGCAGCTGTACCGCGAGAACCGGGTGTGGGGCGACAAGCAGAAGCGCTACCCGGCCGCGCTGGACCGTTTGAAGGCCAGCCAGCTCAAGGCGGCCTTGGGGCATGCCGCGCAGATAGACCGCATCGTCAAGGGCGTGGGCACGGGAGACGCCTGGGAGGAACTACTCAAGCTGGGCCTGCGCTTGATGCCTGCGCGCTGAGTTGGGGGCCGGTGGCTCGGCAGCCCGGTGGCCCGGAAATGACGTACCCCAGCGCATGCCGACGCGTGCGTTGCGGTACGACATTTCGGAAGTGAGCAGATGAAAGAGCACATCCTGATCAACGTCACCCCGCAGGAGACGCGGGTGGCCGTGACCGAAGAAGGCGTGGTGCAGGAGATCCATGTCGAACGTACCGCTTCGCGCGGCATCGTCGGCAATGTCTACCTGGGTGTGGTAAAGCGCGTGCTGCCCGGCATGCAGTCGGCCTTTATCGAGATCGGCCTGGAGCGCGCGGCCTTTCTGCATATTGCCGACGTTATCGAGCAGCGCCAGCATCCCAGCGAACCCCAGCGCATCGAGCGGCTGATGTTCGAGGGCCAGAGTGTCATGGTGCAGGTCATCAAGGACCCCATCGGCACCAAGGGCGCCCGCCTTTCCACCCAGATCAGCATTGCCGGCCGCTTCCTGGTGTTTCTGCCGCAGGAGCACCATATCGGCGTCAGCCAGCGTATAGAACACGGCGAAGGCCGCGAGCACCTGCGCGAGCGGCTGCTGCAGATGCTGCCCAAGGGGCACGACCACGGCGGGTATATCATCCGTACTTCGGCCGAGCATGCCACGGAAGACGAACTGCGCGCCGATGTGGCCTACCTGAACTTGATCTGGGCCGACCTCAAGCAGAAATCCAAGACCCTGCCGCCCGAATCCATGCTCTACCAGGATCTCAACCTGCCCATGCGGGTGCTGCGCGATATCGTTACCGACGAGACGCAGAAGGTGGTGGTGGATTCACGTGAAACCTTCCAGAAGATGAGCGAGTTCGCCAACGCCTTCGTCACCAATGTGGCGCCACGGGTGGAGCACTACCAGGGCGAACGGCCGCTGTTTGAGATGCATGGGGTGGAGGCCGAGATAGAGCGGGCCTTGGCGAGGCGGGTCAACCTCAAGTTCGGCGGTTACCTGATCATCGACCAGACCGAGGCGATGACCACCATAGACGTGAATACCGGCGGCTTTGTCGGCACCCGCTCGTTCGACGACACCATCTTCAAGACCAATCTGGAAGCCACCCAGGTCATTGCCCGCCAGCTCAGGCTGCGCAATCTGGGCGGCATCATCATTGTCGATTTCATCGACATGGATAATGCCGAGCACCGCGACCAGGTGCTGCATGAACTGGGCAAGGCCCTGGGCAAGGACCGCACCAAGGTGACGGTATCGGGCTTTACCAGCCTGGGCTTGGTGGAGATCACCCGCAAGCGCACCCGCGAGAGCCTGGCCCATGTGCTGTGCGAGCCCTGCCCGGTTTGCCAGGGGCGCGGTGAGATCAAGACTGCGCAGACAGTGTGCTATGAAATCCTGCGCGAGATACTGCGAGAGGCACGCCAGTTCAACGCCCGCGAGTACCGCATCCTGGGCTCGCAGACGGTGATAGACATGTTCCTGGACGAGGAAAGTGCCAACCTGGCCATGCTGGCCGACTTTATCGGCAAGCCGATCTCGTTGCAGGTGGAAAGCGCCTACTTCCAGGAACAGTTCGACGTAATCCTGGTGTAGCGGCTCGCCTATTTGGGCGAGCCGACGGCGACCTCCGACCAGCTGCTGGGGCAGTGCACCTGGCTCAACAGCTTGGTGTGCTCGCCGCTGTCGTACAGCTTCTTCAGCCCGATATTGAAGGCCAGGACGCGGGCCCGGCTATCCGGCAGCTTGCGTGGCATCATCAGGTGGGTGGTGAACTTGTCCGTCATCAGCTTGGGGTGGGCGCGCAGGCGATTAGCCTCGCCCTCAATGAAGTTGCGGCCCAGCAGGTCACACGCCACATTGCGCTCCATCGGGGCGATATCTACCCGGCCATTCACCAGCTTGCGCAAGGCCGCCAGGTCGTCGGGGGTGGAATCGCTCTTGAGCTCGCCCGACTTGACCATGGCCCATAGCTCGGGCGTGTAGGTGTAGTCCTGGATAATGGCAATCTGGTAGGGCCGCAGGTCTTCCAGCGTGCGCCAGTTCAGGTCTATGGTCTTGCGGTAGATCAGCACCCACTGCTCGGTGACCACGTTGTCGCTCAGATAAAAGGCCTTTTCATGATCGGGCTTGTGCCCCCAGTAGGCCGTGCCATCCCATTTGCCGGTCTTGGACTCGGCCAGCGCCCGCGACCAGGGCAGGAAGTGGAACTCCACCTTATACCCCGCCAGCTCGAAGGCCCGCCGCACAATGCTGAGCGCAATACCCTGGTCCGGCCGGGTCTCGGTGGCATAGGGCGGCAGCTCGCCAGTGGCGATACGCAGGGACTTTCTATCCGCCTGGGCGGGCAGGAGCAAGACGGCCAGGGCCAGGGCAAGCAGGTGGGAGGTCTTCATGGCGGGCATCCGGTTAACCGTTGCCTGATTTATAGCCCTGGTCGGCAGGTTTGGCTAAGTGCTAGTGATGAGCGTGCGGATGCTGCTGGGCGTGAGTACCCGTTCTGATGACTCGTGATTGCCTTGCCGCTCAATGATGCGCAGGGTATGGGTTAGCAGATCGACATTAGCTGGTCTGCAAATCGGGCTAAGCGGACATCAACATGGCATAGCGCAGGTGACTACTTTCGCTATGTATGCAGCCGTTGAACTGTCTAGCAAACAAGGTCAGACGTGGAGATTGGTGACTTCCTTGCTGGTTTGGATGTTCCGAACCCCTATAGCTCTAGATCCATTAGTGGGGTTACATTACGCAGCGTAGCCCTGTACTAAGTTAGCTCCACGCTAGGCGTTTCACGCATGCTCCAGATTCCAACATCAATCGTACCGTTGTTTCTACGCGCAGGCTGGCAACCTCCTGCTCAGCCGCGGGAGACGCCTAGTGCCGAGTCAGCAGAGGCGTATGCCGCGACGGTTATTGCAGAGTTCGGTGGGCTGCAGGTTGGCGCGACCGGTGCTGGTCGTGACTTGGCCGCCAGTGACGTAAGCTTCTACTGTGAGCCCCAGCAAGATGTTGCTAGTCTTGTCGAGCAATGGTCCTCTCAAGTTGGCAATCTCGCGGCGGTGGCGAGTGCGCATCATGATCACATGGTTGTCTTTGTTGATGCGAATGGTCGCTTCTATGCGTTCACTGATCCGGATGATCGATTGTATTTGATAGGTCGATCCCTAGGTGAGGCAATGGAGCGGTTGCTCCTTGGGTTCGGGTATGGCGCCCCGATTCCACGAGGTGCCTAACGTGTGCGTCCTGAAGCCCCAGCCGTCATTGCTTTTGGGCATCTGCCCCAGGAGCAAGGAGCGTTGCCGGAGCAAATTGCAAAGCACCAAGTTGCCCTGCAGTCCGTAGTGGCGCCATTGTCCGACGGCAAGGCAAGGGCTATGGTGGCGTTGTTCGGCGACGATGGCTGCTTTGGCTTGGCATGGTCGCGCCTTCATTTGCTGGAAACATCGCCAGGCTGGCCTCTCACCGACATATTGACCAACACCAAGAACGAATGGGTTGTACGCTTGCGGCAACGTGCAGTGGCAAGAAGGAAGCTTTGACGAACCTTTTTGCACTTGCAGCGCCAACACATAACTCTTAGGTCGCTGGACGCTGCACCAAAAACCAGCGCAGTGAATTGCCCCTGTTTGCTAGGCACTTTGAGGACGGCTTTCTTCGCGAAAGCTATCATCTGAACTGCGAGATGCGATCGTCTGCTACGGTCGATCAGCGGTCGCTGACCATACCGTGATGATCCTATTCAACCCACGGCGTAATCCCGAGCGTCAGCATGGGCGGTCTCGCGCCACCAGAATCGGCAATGCACACCATATGGGCTGGGACAGCACTGGCGCCAAGAAGACCCCAGCCGCTAGTCGTCAGCGCCCCCCGAGTCGATCGCCTCCTCGGGTGTCCGATGCAACTATCAGACACACGGCGCATGTCAGATGAAATTGCCCACCAGTCCCTATAGACTGGGCCATCGTGACTCTAGCCCCCAATCAATGAGCCAAGCCAGTCTGCATCTGTTGTTTGCCACTCCGCTCTGGCTGGCACCCTGGGCGCAGGCCGAAGTCCACAATCCGGTCTTGCTGGCCACCGTGCGGGCACTGCAGCAACAGCAAGCGGGGGCGGTGGTCAGCAATGTGGGGGGCTGGCATTCCACGGGCAACCTGTTCACCCTCGATATCCCGGCCGTGCGTGAGTTGCATGGCTACATTCTGGCGCAGCTGGGTCATCTTCTGGGGGAGCTGGAGCCTGGCAGCAAGGGCAGCCAGCAGCAGGCCACGCTTACCGGCTGGGCCAATGTGCTGCCGCCCGGTGGCTACCACAAGCTCCATCACCATCCCGGCCAGCATTGGTCCGGTTGCTATTACCTGATGGTGCCGCCTACCGAGCCCGATAGCCAGGCTGGCCGGCTGGAGTTGCTGGACCCCCGCAGCGGTGCCGACCAGTTACCCCAACCGGGCCAGTTCTTTTCCCCTTCTGCCACGGTCACGGCGCAAGCCGGCTTGCTGGTGTTGTTCCCGGCCTGGCTCAACCATATGGTGCATCCCCACAACGGGCCCGGCGAGCGGATTGCCATTGCCTTCAATATCCATCTGGAGGAAGCGATGGGGGCTGGCAAGGCCTAGCCCCAGGGCCACCAAGGCTGTAGCCCGGCGCCGGGGGAGCGCGCTACAGCCACTCTGCCACGCTGCTCGCGGCCTTCCAGCTGTAGTAACCGGCTTCGCGGCCCACGCTGGAGCCTGCCCAGCCACCGCCGAAGGCCCCGGCAATGCCGCCGATCAAACAGCCCGGCACGGCGCCGACCACTTCGAACCAGACCCCGATGGCGGCCCCGCCGGCACAGCCGTATTTGGCCCCCAGCCAGCCACCGACCGAGCCGCCGACGATGGCGCCGCCCTGCTCTGCGCCTACCTGCCAGCGCGACTCGGGCGGGGCATCCGCCACGATGTAGGCGGCAACGCCGACCTGTGCCACCAGCAGTACCGGCCCGGCCCAACGCAGGGTAATGGCCATCTTGTTGACAGAGGCCCGGGTGGAGCCGCCGCTCTTGATGATGGCTTCGTAGCGCTGCTCCAGCGCCATGCTCGGTTGCTTCCTGGCCAGTTTCTCCAGCAGGTCTGGCACCTTGGGCAGCTTGTCGCGGGGTTTGAGGAATTCCGAATACGCTCGACCCAAGGGGGTGTTGCGGGTGTCGCGCACCCGTATCAGCCAGGCATTGCGCTGGGAATTCACCCACTCCGCTGCCTCCTGGGTGGTCATGATGCCCTGCTTGACGAAGTTCGCACCCTGCTGGGCAATGGCGCGGGCACCCGGTTCATAGACATAGATGCGGACAAAGGAATCGAAGGACAGCTGTTGCACCATGCCGGCTACGGCATTGCCCATGTCCTGCACCACCTCGGCCGTCACCGTCTGGCTTTGGTAGTGCTTGGGTTGTTGCTGCGGTGGCTTGAGCGGCCCCGCCGCTGCCTGCCGTGGCATGGGCAGGAAGACCGGGCCCACTGCCGGTTCCTGGCCTATCGGCCCTGGTATGCGTACACCCGCCATGTATTTCCTCCCATATGGCCCATATTATTTTGTGGCCTTTATCGTTTGTATTTCACGCCATATAGCCTGGCTGCACAGCCCCCACCAGAGCAGTTCCAACGGCAGGCCGGCCATCAGCAGCCAGCGCCCCAGCTGGGGTAGATTTGGCCAGCTGACCCAGGCGCCCACCAGGCTACCCAGCCAGGCCAAGCCCGCAGTCCAGAGCCCTATACGGCCCAGCTTGAGCAAGCGCCAACGGTCTGCGTCGTCATCCAGTTCGTCGTGCAGGGGCAGCACGGCCATCCCGGCCACCATCAGGAGGCCAAGCACGGTCACGGCATGCAGCGACATCAGCAGATAGGGGGACATGGCGCGTAGCGATCCTGGAGCAGCCTAAGCGCCAGCATGCTAGGCGAGCGGGCGTCCTCAGTCCATGGGATTTGTAACCAGGCTCGCAATAGGAACGCCAACCAGGTCCACAACAGGCCAGTGCCTGATCACTTGGCAGACCTTTCGTCGGCACTGTGCGGTTTTGCCAGACCGCCTGTCCAGCGTCATTCATCTGGATGATGTGGCAATGGTGCGGCTACCGCTATGACCTAGAAATCACCGATAAAAACCTGCCGCAGTCATCGGTTGGGCGTGCTGCAGGCATAGCCTGGCGCGATAAGACTGGTCGCAGCATACAGGACGGTGAAAACCGGTTACCCATGGCGCTTGGTATCTGCCGTTGTGCCTTGGATACACCACGTTCAACGCGGAGGAGGAAACCACCATGAGTGTACGCGTACGCAAAAGTGTCCTGAAACTGGCCGACAATGACGCCACCCTAAGCTGGTATGCCAAGGCCGTTGCGGCCATGCGCAACCGGCCTGCTACCGATTCGGGCAGTTGGTCCTACCAGGCGGCCATGCATGGCTTCTCGGCTGGCTTGCCAGCCTGGCAGGGTGTCGGCCCGATTCCGTCGGCCAACGAGCGGACTGAGTACTGGAACCAATGCCAGCATGGCTCCTGGTTCTTCCTGCCGTGGCATCGCATGTATCTGGCCTATTTCGAGCAGATCGTGGCGCGCACCATCGTGGGCCTGGGTGGGCCCGCCGACTGGTCGTTGCCATACTGGGACTACAGCGACACTACCCTACCCAACGCACGAACATTGCCTGCGGCCTTTACGATCGGCACCCCTGCCAGCAACCCGCTCAATGTGGCAGGTCGCCAACTGGGCCGGCCGGGTAATACCGAGATACCAAGGCGTGACGTCAGCCTGGTGGCATTGAGCCTTACGGACTATATCGCCGACGAGCACGGTGGCAGTCCGGGTTTCGGTGGGCCACGTACCGGCTTCAGCCATGGTGGTGGCCAGCATGGCGGGCTAGAACAACTACCCCACGACATGGTGCATGTGGTCATCGGCGGCATCATGGGTGACCCGCGCACGGCGGCGCTGGACCCAATATTCTGGCTGCATCACGCCAATATCGACAGGCTGTGGCAGGTCTGGCTCAATCTGGGAGGGCGCCGTAACCCGGTTGATACGCCATGGCTGAATATGGATTTCGATTTCCACTCCTTTGACGGTGCTCCGGCCGTGCTCAGGGTGCAGCAGGTACTGGATACCAGGCAGGTTTTGTCGGGCTATGTCTATGAAGATGTGCCCATGACCGGAGGGGTGCAGCAGGAGGCGCTGGAAGCCGCCGCAGGCATTACCCTGACCGCAGGAGGCAGCATGAAATCCGTCGCTCCCCCCGTCATGCTCGGCATGGTGGACAAACCGCTGGCCCTGGGCGCCGCCGCGCTGACTACCAGCCTGGCCATCCATAACCCGCCAGCGCCGTTGGCAGCAGCCTTATCGGCCAGTGGCGTGGGGCTGGAATCCGTCGGGCCGGTCATCGACACCTATCTGAACTTCGAGAACGTCAAAGGCGATGGTGTTGCCCCTATCTACGATGTGTATTTGAACCTACCGGCCGGTGCGGACCCTGGTATCCACGAGGAACGCTGTGTCGGCTCGCTACCCATGTTTGGCGTGGCGGATGCCTCGATCGCCAGCGAGCACCAGAGTGGCAGTGGCCTGCACTACGTGCTGTGCATCACTGATGTGCTGAGCGTGCTGCGAGCGCAGCCAGGCTGGCAGGACAGCCAGCTGGACGTCACCCTGGTGCCCCGCACAGCCATGGCGGCAGATGCCACGGTCACCGTTGGCCGCATCAGCCTTTATGCCAAGGCGGGGCGGCGGGAGCGTTGAGCTGTGGCCTATGTCCTGGCCCTGCTGGCGGATCGCCGGGGCTGGTGCTGGTATCACCCTCAATGGTGGGTATGGGGTGCGGCCTTGTCTGCCTGGCTGGTGTTGCTGGCCGCCGACCTGAACGGGCAAGGGCGGTTGCCAGCTGGCTTGGCATTGAACCTGCTGGCCCTGTGTCGCGTGCCACAGTCATGGGCATTGGATGCAAGCGGGCTCTGGCTGCCCCTGGATGCCTGGTTGGGCGGCTGGGCGCTGATGCTGCTCGCCATGATGTATCCACTGTTGAACGACAATCTGCGGGCGCTGGCCTTTGCCAGCCCCTGGTCTCGCCGCCATCGTGCCATGGTGGGTTTCCTGGCAGGCTATACGATGGTGTGGTTGCTGTATGGGCTGCTTGCTGGCGCCCTGCTGCTGCTGTGCTTCCGTATGCTGAGTGGTGCACTGCTGGCGGCACTGTTTGCGCCCGCCAGCATTGCGCTGCTGGGATTTGGTACGGCCGTCGCCTGGGTGTACACCCCCATGCGGCGGCGTGCGCTGGTAGCCTGCCATGCGGTGCACGCGCCCCTGGGCAGCGGCTGGCAGGCCGACAGCGCCTGCGCATGTCATGGCCTACGCATAGGGTGGGCCTGCCTGCGTAACTGCTGGGCCATCATGACAGCCCTGATGTTGACTGGGCATGGCCTACCGGCGATGCTGCTGGCTGCAACCGTGTTGCTA
Organism: Chitinimonas sp. JJ19; assembly: GCF_036961565.1. Classification (NCBI taxonomy): domain Bacteria; kingdom Pseudomonadati; phylum Pseudomonadota; class Betaproteobacteria; order Neisseriales; family Chitinibacteraceae; genus Chitinimonas; species Chitinimonas sp. JJ19. The sequence continues at coordinate 196,064 of NZ_JBAMDD010000006.1, read as the reverse complement.
TGGGAACGCAAGCACCTGCGGCATGCACGCCACGGTGTGGCCGCCTGCTGGTTGGGGCTGCTGCTGTGGAGCAGCGCATAGGCCGCCGGCCTGGTGCCGGGCTGGACAAGTGCAGGCTGGCACCCCTGGGCCTGGAGCCGTATTGGGTAGGCTGGATGGAGTCCCCTAAGCGCCGAGCCTGTTAAGGAAGCAAATCATGGATGGGTGGTGATGGGCTCAGCAGGCGCAAGCCCCGCGATCCATCCCGCGCTCAAACCCTGAACCGCCGCCTTGCGGTGGCGTAGGCATCCTTGAGCTTGAGGTATTTCACGCTGGCGGGTTCCAGCGCTTTTACGCGGTCCAGGTAGGTCTGGGCCAGTTCCATGTACTCCTGGTGCCAGCCCAGCCGCGATACATAGGCCAGCATGGCGTTCACGGCGTTGAGCATCACCTGTACGTTGGCGGGCATTTCGTCCACGGCGTGGATGAACTTCTGCACGGCGCCTTCCAGATCGCCAGCCTGGGCCATGCGCACGGCCTCGTTGTTGACGGCCACGATGGCACGGGCGGTGTTTTCTATCATCTCCTGGCCCAGATCGGCGCGGCCCACGGCCTCGTACATGGCCGATACCCGTTCCAGTACGGCGGCGTCCTCGTGGTGGTTGCGCACCAGCTTCTGCACAATCTCGCCAGCGGCGGCGTCTTCGCCCAACTGGTAGCAGGCTTCGGCCAGTTCCAGCGCAAAGTGGTTGGGCAGCTCGCTGGCCACGGCCTGGTACTGCTGCCTGGCTTTGTTCAATATCTGCTGGGCGCGGCTGTCGTTGCCCTGCTTGATGGCTACCTGGGTCTCCATCACCGTGGCCAGCAGCTCGGCCTTCTGGTCGTAGCGGAATTCGCGCCGCACATCGGCCGCCACTTTGGCGGCCTCCATCACATTGCCATTGCCCAGGTGGGCCTTGGCCAGGCTGGCGTAATCGCCGGCATCGCGCCAGAACGAATACTTGGCGATATTGATGGTCTGCTGGAAGGACTTGGTGGCGGTGTCGAAATCGCCGTTGCGCATGGCCACCTCGCCCAGCTTCTTCTGCCGCGATACATTGGCTGCCGATAGCTCCAATGCCTTTTCCAGCACGCCCTGGGCTTCCTGGTGTTCGTGTTCGGCCTGGTGAATCTTGGCCAGCCAGTCGTAGGCTTCCATGATGCGGTTGTTCTCGGCCAGTAGGGCCTCGAAAATCTCGCGGGCGGGGGCGAATTCCTTCAGGTGGAACAGCGCCTTGGCCAGCCCCATCTTGGCCCAGGGTATCTCGCGGGCGTTCAGCACCAACTGGTAGGTATCGCGCGCCAGCGGGTAGTCGCCTATGGTCAGGGCGATGCGCCCCTTCATCTTCAGGAAATCCACCAGGAAGGGGTCCTTGCGGCCGATGCGCTCATTGCATTCGGCCAGGGCCTTGAAATAGTCCTGGTTCATCATGGCGGCATCGAGCGCCTCGAACTCCACCTTCTTGTTGTAGATGCGGTCCAGCCGCTGCTTGAGTTCCTCGCCGGTAAACGGCTTGAGCAGGTAGTCGTCCGGCGCCAGCTCGGCTGCCGAGATCACCATGCGCGAGCGGCGCTCGCCGGTGACGATCATGAACACCGCCGAGGGCTTGATCAGGTTCCGGAGTTTCAACTCTTCCAGCAGGTGCAGGCCGTCGTAGCCGTGGCCCAGGTCGAAATCGCAGAGGATGACGTCGTAGTCGCCCCGCTTGATCATGCCGATGGCCTCGGTGGCGCGATGGGCGTATTCGACCTTGGTCACCCCGAAGGTGGACAGGGTGTTGTTCATGGCGGCGCGCATTTCCTGCACGGCATCGATCACCATGAAGCGCTTGGCACCATAGTCGATCTCGATCTGGCCCCGCCGCATGGTGCGGGCTGCCACTTCTTCCGGGCTGTCGTCGCCCCCGGCGCGCGCGGCGCGCGCCGCAAACAGGGCGGAATTACCAGCTAGCTCGGCCATGACCATCACCCTCCTGGTGCAGCTTGCCTACTGGAACCGCAGCAAGGCGGCCCAGATTATATTGTTAGCTCACCAAGGTGAGCTTTGCATAATCCAGCGCCAGCCACTTGACGCCGGCAGCACCGAAATTCACCTGCACATTGGCACCCTTGCCTGTTCCATCGTAGTCGATCACCACGCCGGTGCCGAACTTGGGATGCGCCACGCTGGCCCCCACCCGCATGCCGTGCTCGGGCGCGGCTTTCTCCGGCTTGCGGGCCGGCATGGCGGCCGGGGCATAGCCCCGGTTCAACCATTTCAGCAGGTCTTCCGGTATCTCGCTCAAAAAGCGCGAGGCAATGGAAAAGCGCGTCTGGCCATGCAGCATGCGGCTTTGCGCCAAGCTGATATACAGCCGGCGGCGGGCGCGGGTAATCGCCACATAGGCCAGCCGGCGCTCCTCTTCTATCGATTGCGGATCGTTGATGCTGTTGTCGTGGGGGAACAGGCCTTCTTCGACACCGGTCAGGAACACCGCGTGGAATTCCAGCCCCTTGGCGGCGTGTACCGTCATCAGCTGCAGCGCATCCTGGCCGGGTGCGGCCTCGTGCTCGCCCGCCTCCAGGCTGGCCTGGGCCAGGAAGTCGACCACGCTGTCTTCGTTGTCCTGCACGAAGCGGGCGGCGGCAGAGACCAGCTGTTCCAGGTTTTCCAACCTGTCCTGACCTTCCTTGTCGTTGCGGTAGAACTCCAGCAAGCCCGATTGCTCGATGGCCAGCTGCACCAGCTCGGGCAGGCTCAGGCCATCGGCCTGGGCGCGCATGCCCTCGATCAGCTGCACAAACCGGCCCACGGCGGCGGCGCTACGGCCGGCCCCTCCCGAGCAGGCGGCCTGCCAGATGCTGGTGCCGGTGCCGCGCGCGGTTTCGCCCAGCAATTCCAACGTGCGGTTGCCTATGCCCCGTGCCGGGAAGTTGATCACTCTCAAGAGGGCGTTGTCATCCTCCACATTGGCGATAAGCCGTAAATAAGCCAGTGCGTGCTTGATTTCCTGCCGCTCGAAAAAGCGCAGGCCGCCATACACCCGGTAAGGCAGGCCAGCCTGGAACAAGGCATGCTCCAGCACCCGTGATTGCGCGTTGGAGCGGTACAGCACGGCCATATCGCTGAGCGCCTGGCCCTCGCGGTTGAGCTGGCGTACCTCGTCAACCACGAACTGGGCTTCCTCGAAATCGCTGGCGGCCTCGAACACCCGAATGGGGTCGCCGGCGCATTCCTCGGTCCACAGGTTCTTGCCCAGGCGGCCCCGGTTATGGGTAATCAGGGCGTTGGCCGCATCCAGGATATTGCCGTGGGAGCGGTAGTTCTGTTCCAGCCGTATCACGGTCTTGACCGCGAAATCCGACTCGAAATCGCGCATATTGCCCACATTGGCGCCACGGAAGGCATAGATGCTCTGGTCGTCGTCGCCCACCGCAAACACCGCCGCCTCGGGGATGGTCTCACCCGTGGCGGTATCGACCTTGCCCAGCGCCCGGTTGAGCGGATCGGCCTTGCCGGCCAGCAGCTTGAGCCAGCGGTATTGCAGGCGGTTGGTGTCCTGGAACTCATCGACCAGGATATAGCGGAAGCGGGCGTTGTAATGCTGGCGCAAGGGCGCGTTGTCGCGCAGCAGCTCGTAGCTGCGCAGCAGCAGCTCGGCAAAATCCACCACGCCTTCGCGGCGGCACTGGCGCTCGTATTCCTCGTACAGCTGCTTGAGCTGGCGGGTGTAGTCGTCCCACGATTCCACCTCATGGGCACGGCGGCCTTCTTCCTTGTTGGCATTGATAAAGTGCATCAGATCGCGCGGCGGATACTTCTCGTCGTCGATATTGAGCGCCTTCAACAGCCGCTTGATGGCCGCCAGCTGATCGGCACTGTCGAGTATCTGGAAAGCCTGCGGCAAGCCGGCATCGCGCCAGTGCAGCCGCAGCAGCCGGTTGCACAGGCCATGGAAGGTGCCCACCCACAACGAGCGCGCATTGATGGGCAGCTGGGCCGAGATACGGGTCAGCATCTCCTTGGCGGCCTTGTTGGTAAAGGTCACGGCCAGTATGCCCTGGGGGCTGACCTGGCCGGTGCTGAGCAGCCAGGCAATGCGGGTGGTCAGTACGCGGGTTTTGCCCGATCCGGCACCGGCCAGTATCAGGGCGGGCACGGCCGGCAGGGTGACGGCGGCGAGTTGTTCGGGATTAAGGCCGTTGAGCAGCGAGGACGACATAGGAGGGCCGGAGATAGGGTTGGCGCCCATTCTAGCAAGCCTGCCCGCCGCCCCGTAGAAACCCGTGCGATCAGTGTCTTGTGATGCGCGATGGCCCGGCGTAAATTGAGATGGTCAACAGGCCAGGGAACCCCGCCCATGTCGTCGCTACTCCACCCAGCACCAGGCACGGCCTGGCGCCTGTTCAAGCAGCTTGGCTTTATGGTGGCCTTGATTACGCCGCTGCAGGCCATGGCGGGTTTTCTGGAAGGCGGCTGGCGCGCCTGGCACCTGCTGGCGGTCTCGTTTGTGCTGGCGCCATGCGTGGACTGGCTACTGGGTGACGACCCCTCGCCCCCGGTACAGGCGGGCGAGCCCCAGCGGCACTACTGGTTCGACCTGGTCATCTACCTTTACGTACCGGCCTACTGGGCCGCCCTGCTGCTGGGGCTGTGGTGCGCCGCCGGGCCGGACTGGAGCAGCGCCACCCGCCTGGGTGCCACCCTCAGCATGGGCGTGGTGGGCGGCATCGCCATTGTGGTGGCGCACGAGCTGGGCCACCGCCGCACCCGGCTGGAGCGCCTGCTGGCGCAATTGCTGCTGCAGCCGGTGTGCTACGGCCACTTCACGCTCGAACACAATCGCGGCCACCATGCCTGGGTGGCCACACCGGGCGACCCGGCCACCGCCCGCTATGGCGAATCGTTCTACCGCTTCTATCTGCGCTGCGTGCCCGCCACCTGGCAGGCCGCCTGGCGGCTGGAGTTCGAACGCATGGCACGGCTGGGCCACAGCCGCTGGCACTGGCGAAATGCCATGTGGCGGCACTGCGGCATACCGCTGGCCCTGGGCTTGGCCATCACCCTGGCGCTGGGGCCGTGGGCCCTGCTGTTCTGGCTGGTGCAGGCCGTCATGGCCTTCAGCCTGCTGGAAGTGGTGAACTACCTGGAACACTACGGCCTGCAACGGCGCGCCCTGCCTGATGGCCGCTACGAGCCCGTTGCTCCCCGGCATTCCTGGAACAGTAACCACCTGTTCTCCAATCTGTTTGTCTACCAGTTGCAGCGCCATGCCGACCACCACGCCCACCCCAGCCGCCCCTACCAGGCCCTGCGCCCCTTCCCCGATGCGCCGCAACTGCCATCGGGCTATGCCGGCATGATACCGCTGGCCCTGATACCGCCCCTGTGGTTCAAGGTCATGAACCCGCGTGCAAAAAAATGGGGCGATTTACCCCAAATGAATGATTCATAGCCCCAGCCAGCTCAGCTAAACCGGGTACTCGACCTGCCGATTCCGCCGAGGCCCCACCATGTACCAGCTGCGCCTGCGTTCCTTGTTTATCTGGCTCACCGCCGCATCGCTGCTGCTGGTACTGCTGATCTTGTTCACCCTTGGCCGCCTGTCGGCCGCCATCGACGAACTCAGCCAGGCCCAGGCCAACCGCTATCAGTCCTATTTATTGGCCGATACCCTGCGGCAAAGCTCCGACGACCTGACCCGGCTGGCACGCACCTATGTGGTGACCGGCGACCCCGCCTACGAGCGGCAATACTGGGATGTGATCGCCATCCGCAACGGCGACAAGCCGCTGCCCGAGGCCTATCACCGCATCTATTGGGATTTTGTCGCCGCAGGCGAGGCCAAGCCCCGGCCCGATGGCCGGCCCGTGGCCCTGCTGGACATGATGAAGGCCGCCGGCTTCAGCGAAGCCGAGTTCGCCAAGCTGAACGAGGCCAAGGCCAATTCAGACGGCCTGGTCAAGACCGAGACCATCGCCATGAACGCCGTCAAAGGCCGCTTCGACGATGGCCAGGGTGGCTTTAGCAAAACGGGTGAGCCCGACCTGGAACTGGCCCGCCGGCTGATGCACGACAGTACCTACCATGCCGAAAAAGCCCGCATCATGAAACCGGTCGATGCCTTCTACCTGCTGATGGAGCAACGCACCGAAGGCGCCGTGCAGGCCGCGCAGGCCAAGAAAACCTTCGACCTGTGGCTGGTCTGGCTGGCCATTGCCGTCAACCTGGCTGGCCTGGCGCTGGGCCTGGCCTCCCCCATCGCCCAGGCCCACGAACACAGCCTGCTGGGGCGGTTACGCCTGATGCAGCAAAACCTGCGCGAGCTGATAGGCGGCATCCAGAACCAGGCCGGCCGGCTGGGCGGCGACGCCGGGCAACTGGCCCAGGTGGCCGGCACCACCCTGGGGCAAAGCCAGATGCAGCAGGAACTGGCCGCAGAGATGGCCGCCGCCGTCGAGAACTTTGCCGTCGGCATCCACGAGATCGCCGCCAACGCCCGCGAAGCCCGGCAAGAGAGCCAGCGCGCCGGCAGCCTGTCTGCCCAGAACCACGAGGCCATCTCCGCCGCCACCGCCCAGGTCGACGCCCTGGCAAGCCGGTTGATCGAAGCCAACGAACGCATGGAATCACTGGACGACGCCTCGCAACAGGTAGGCGCCGTGGTGGGCGTGATCAAGGACGTGGCCGAACAGACCAACCTGCTGGCCCTCAACGCCGCCATCGAAGCCGCCCGCGCCGGCGAAGCAGGCCGGGGCTTTGCCGTGGTGGCCGACGAAGTACGCAAACTGGCCGAGCGCACCGCGCTATCCACCCGCGAAATCACCCACACCCTGGCGCAGATGCGGGTCGGGGTAGAGCAGGCCGAACAAAGCGTACAAGCCGCCCTGGGCCAGATAGGCGGGGTGGTGCAGACCATGTCGGCCGCCGCCGACTCAGTCAACCAGGTCGAACAGGCTGCCAACGGCACCCTGGCACGGGTAGACGACCTTTCGGACCGCCTGGGCGAACAACAGGCCACCAGCGTGGAACTGGCCCGCCATGTTGAATCGTTGGCCGCCATGGCCGAGGAGACCAAGCTGGGCGTGGAATCGCTGGATGCGACTTCACGGGGGCTGCATGCCTTGTCGCAGTCGTTGGGGGGGGCGGTGGCGAGGTTTGCGGTGTAGAGGGGATTGAGATGTCGGGGCGGATAGCTTGGTTGAGGTGGTGACTAATGAGGCTAAGGTAGGTGGGTATGCAGCACTGTTGATCAAGCGCAGACCACCAGTCTGGCAAGCCCGTGTGACTGGTGTTCGGCCAAAGCAGGCATTTATGGTCCCTCAGTAGGCTGCCTGTTTCCAGCTCTAAGCGGATGTGATCACTAGCTCCCTTCGCACTATCTGCGCTACGGTAGGTCCGACCTGGCGAGAATTTCCAGTTCTGCCTGGAGTAAATCCGGGGGGGCGGACCACTGCCAGTGACGTATTTCCCCAGATTGTAGGGTGCCTAACGGCGCAAAAGATGTTACAAATCTCGTACTAGTCGCGTGATGTCCGACATTTAGACGTCGCAGTGACGTATTCAAACGCGTCTTATAGGACGTCTAATTAACGTTGAGCGTCTGGAGAGAGGTTTGGCTACCAAGATTCCAAATTCGGTTATCGGCGCGGTAGCATCTGTAATAGGCGCGTACTACTACAGCCATTCAACGCTTAACTCGCTCTTTATGGAAAGCGGTGCACCTGGTGACGTTCCTTCTGGAAACTGCGAGACGAAATGCTCCCTCTGGCTCAAGCGATGCAATGAAGATCCATCAGTCGATGCCTTGGCAGTACTGGGTCAAGTCATTCAGAAGTTTATGGATCAAGAACCCGTTGACTGGCGCCCCGATATCGCTGAGGGTCAAAAGCGCATACGCGAGAGCCTCGGGAAGAACCAACTCACATATCAAGTAAATGGCTACGTCGGGCTCGCCGGAGCAAGCCTAGCCACAAAAACACTTGCTGACTTCCTTCGGGCCGGAGACTTTGCCTCTGTGGAGGCAGAGTTTGGACGGGCTATCGGGCAGCTTGAGCGTGATCCCCATGCGGCCATCACTGCGGCATGCTCAATCATTGAGGCGACCTGCAAAACGTACATCGAGACGTTTGCACTTGAAATGCCCGCCAACCAGACGGTAACGCCTCTTTGGCGTACTGTGCAGAGTCACTTGGGTCTCAATCTAGACCCAACGCTCCGAGACGATCAGAAGAGAATCCTTCAAGGGCTGGCTTCCATCGTCGATGGTGTTGGCGCATATCGAACGCACATAGGCTCGGCGCATGGTCGAGGAGTAAGTCCGCCATCACTGGAGATCTCGGAAGCACGCCTAGCGGTGAACGCATCGCACTCGTTGGTAATATTCATCATGGAGCGCTGGCATTCATCGTAGACGCCCAACCCTTCGTTGCAGCGGACTGCCTTCGGCAGCCACTGATCTCAAACGTTATGCTTCTATAAGGCTCGCATACCGATGAAAATAGTATTTGGTGTTCTTGCTAGCGCATTAGCAATCTTCTGTTGGGCGGCTGATACACCCGTTGAAGTACCAAAGGTCTATCAAATGGACCTGTTTTCACTTATTTCATTTGCGCTAGCCATCGCAGCCTTCGTTTTATCTATCTTCATGGCTTGGCTTTCTTGGGAGTTCTACAAAAAATCCACAGAGGCATCTGAAAAAACCCAACAAGCCGTCACAAAAATTGAAACAGCCGTACTCAGTATTCAGTCAGAAATAACGGAGATTGTCCGCCGTGCTGTTGGCTACTGGACTGATGGCGGTACAAGTGAAGAATCTGCGGATCAAAAAGCTGAACTTGCAGCAAAGGTTGAAGAACTTTCTGTACAGATCCAGGCGGTTTCAGGTAACACCACTAACAAGCAAGACCTTGAAGAAAAGCTCGCAGAACTCGTTCGTCTGCAACGAGAGCAAGTATCCACGCTAAATGCTTCCGTCGTTGAAGCCAAAGCAAAGGCCTTTTTCCCCTCCATTGACAAGGGGCCGGTGGCTCGAATTACACAGAGCGTGCTAACAAATACTGATACGGAAAAGTCTGGAGAGTTAATTATTAATGTGCTGCGGCCGTCAAAGTTCGCCACTGCCACAGGAAAGTTTTCGCCATCGTTTCCGAACCTGCCGGAACTTGAAGTTCAATTGACATCAGCCCCGTCTTCTGATTTGAGACAGCTCGTGGTTAATTCTGGTGTTGGCAAAACAACCGATTTCAATATTCATCTTATCAGTCGCTCAGGCCTACTTGAGACCGGAACGTATGTCGTTCAATACAAAGCAACTGCTGCGGCGTAACTATGCAAGGCATAACACTACTTTCAACTTGACCTGCGCAAAAATCCGCGCAGTCGAATTGGCTTCACGTTAGGGTCCATATGAATATACATCCATTCTCGATATTGCTTACAATAACTGGCGGTTTAATTGTTGCCGGTCTATTGGGATGGATTAGACGGCCGCGCCTAGTTGTTCTCGTTCCCAGACTGTTCTCTCACTCTAGAATTTCTGACAAAGGGCAGATTGTAGAAATCTCCATAATGAATCGCGGCTTCAAAACCGAAGAAAGTATAGAATTATCGCTAAGTCCATCGATGCACTACGAACTGGTTGGGAGCAACAACCCCGACGCATCACTCGTGGCCGGGAAGTTAATTGTTCCTCGTATCGGAAGTGCGGATGATTGCTCCGTATTGCTACAGGTAGAAGGCGGGAAATTTACACATTCTGAAATCGTAAACTGCCTTTCCAAAGAAACCAAGGCCACCATAGCTACCAAACTCGAAGACGTTCCTGTAACGGCACAGCAGCGAGTTGAAATTATTATGTTTCTTGGCTTTATTTTACTTATAGCCCTACTTGCAATAAAAGGGGTGGACTATATGGCGGGCATAACTAAAACAAAAAATGAAGAAACCGAACCATTCTCCAATGAAATCACATCAAGCGAAACCCATGGCTGGAATATTGGAAAAATATACAAGAGAGATGCAAATCCCATTTATCAAGCCATAAGTTCGCAGAAGCTAAAAATAACAACTGCTTCTGCAAGGATTAAGAGTAACACAGTCACCATTCCAATATCCATCATCAACAACTCAGCTGAAACACTTACACTATCGCTCAACCTGATAAGCTCAGTAAATCAACCTCCGTTGTCAATATTAAAGAGTGGAATTAATATGGTTATAATTTTCCCTGGTGATTCAATACAGCGTGATCTTCAAGTTACAGTGTCAGCAGATCCTAGCAAGAAGAAAATAATGGCCGATCTATTTATCCAGTCGGCCGAAGGTGAAACATTGAGCGCGCGCAGAATAATTAACTTCAGTGAGCCCTAATCTTTCAGTTAACTGGACAGCCCAAAGCTACGCGTTGTGTTCCCTCTGCGGCTGCGTAGCTCCGGCTGTCTAACCCTGCTCTGCAGGGGACGCTGCGCAATAACGCGTCGCGCAGTGCCCCTAACCTTGAACGCTGAGTCTGGATTAGGGGTTACAGCGGCCACTTCATTCGGTCAGGGTGAGCGACTACTTTGGCCGAGACGCAGCCATTGATTAGGCACCTTGCAAAGCCACAGATCACAACCGCCAACCCGCAATCTGCATAGCCGTCGGTAGCCGCACCTGCGCAAACACAGACGCCAGCGAGCCCTCCCACCCAGCGCCGACATCAAACACCCACCACCGCCCCACCGCCCGTCGCAAAGCCTTGACGAATAGGGCAAGCCCGGGCCGCCAGTGGCGGCTGGCTCCGGTATAATCCGCCCCCTTTCCCTCCCCAGAGTTCGCCCTGCCGGGCGGCCACGCATGAACGTCTTTTACGAAGAAAGCGGCGACTTCAAGGTTGCTGCCATCATGAGCGAGTCCGACGCCAATCTGCAGATCGAGGACGCGCGCGGTAAGCGCAGCAAGATCAAGGCTGTGGATGTGCGGTTGCGCTTCGACAAGATCGCCCTCGCCGATTTCATGCCGCAGGCGCAGGCCATGGCCGAGCAGCTGGACCTCGACTTTTTGTGGGAGGTGGCGGGTACCGAGGAGTTCGGCTTTCTGGAGCTGGCCCGCGAGTACTACAGCCCCAACCCAACGGCGCTGGAGCAAGCGGCGCTGGTGGTGCGCCTGCATGGTGCGCCCATGTATTTCTACCGCAAGGGCCGGGGCCGCTACAAGGCGGCGCCCGAGGACAACCTGCGGGCGGCCAAATCCGGCATGGAGAAGAAGGCGCGCGAGGCGGCGCTGATGGCCGAATGGCAGCGTGAGCTGCAGGCCGGTACCTTGCCCGAGGCGCTGAAATCGCATATCCGCACCCTGCTGCACCGGCCGGACAAGAACACCATCGAATGGAAGGCTGTGGCGGCCGCCGCCGATGCGGCGCAGAAGTCACCGCTGCGCCTGCTGGCCGGCTGTGGCGCCATACCCGATGTGGAGACCTGGCTGCTGGATGGTTTCCTCAGTGAGTACTTCCCCAAGGGGACGGGCTTTCCGGCCATGGAGCTGCCGGCGGCGCCGGCTGACCTGCCCGATGCCGGGGTACGGGCTTTCTCCATCGATGATGCTGCCACCACCGAGATAGACGATGCGCTGTCGGTGACGGTGCTGCCCGATGGCAATACCCGCGTGGGTATCCATATTGCGGCGCCCACCTTGGGCATGGCGGCCGATGCCACCATGGAACAGGTGGTGCTGGCACGGCTGTCTACCGTCTACTTCCCCGGCGACAAGATCACCATGCTGCCCGATGCGGTGGTGGAATCGTTTACGCTGGCCGAGGGCCGCGATTGCCCGGCGGTAAGCCTGTATGTGACGGTGAACCCCGAGCTGCAGGTGATTGCCAGCGAAAGCCGGCTGGACCGCGTGCATATTGCGGCCAACCTGCGCCACCACGATCTGGACCCGGTGTTCAACGAGGAGACGGTGGGCCTGGCCGATGGCGGGCCGGACTATCCGTGGAAGACCGAGCTGATGTTCCTCTGGCGCTTTGCCATTGCGCTGGAGATAGGCCGTGGCAAGCACGACCCCAACCGGGTGGAGCGGCCGGACTACAGCTTTGCCATCGACCGCGACGAAGCGGGCGGCAAGCGGGTGCGTATCTATCCGCGCAAGCGCGGCAGCCCCATGGACAAGCTGGTGGCCGAGCTGATGATTCTGTGCAATTCCACCTGGGGCAAGCAGCTGGCCGATGCGCGCATACCCGCCATCTACCGTGCCCAGGCCATGGGCCGGGTGCGCATGACCACCCAGCCCTCGCCCCATGTGGGCCTGGGGGTGGCGCAGTACAGCTGGGCCAGCTCGCCGCTGCGCCGCGCGGCCGATTTCATCAACCAGCAGCAATTGGTGGCCATGCTGCAAGGCACGCCGCCGCGCTATGCCCCGCGCGACCCCATGCTGTTTGCGGCCCTGCGCGATTTTGACCAGACCTATAACGCCTATGCCGAATTCCAGGGCCGGATGGAGCGCTACTGGTGCCTGAAGTGGCTGGAGCAGGAAGGCGTGCGCGAGATAGGCGCCACCGTGATCAAGGAAAACCTGGTGCGCTTTGACGGCCTGCCCTTGATTCTGCGGATTGCCGGCCTGCCCGAACTGGCACGCGGCACCCCGGTAAAGCTGCAACTGATCAGCACCGACTACCTCGACCTGGCGCTGGAATGCCGCCTGCTGGAAGCCGGCGAACCGGTGGCCGTGGTGGAAGAGGAAGAAGAAGTGGCCGAGGCGGCGGAAGTGCCCGAGGAACTGGCCGAGCCCGCCGTGGCCGAAACACCTGTAGCACCGGCCACCCCGGCCGAGGAGTAAACCTGTCATGCAGCCCAATAATCGAATCGATCATTTCCTGCCCGTGCGTTTTGGCAATGGCACCCTGGTCAAGCAGTTCTCCAAGCCCTGCATCAAGTGCCAGCAGCTGCTGCACGCGCGCCATATGCATGGCATTGCCCGCGTGGTGGAAGACCATATGGCGCTGGCCGCCACGGCCCATTGCCCCAGCTGCCATACCCAGTTCCCCATTGCCTGCGTGATCGACAACGAGAAGCGCGTGCGCCGGGTGGTGTTGCCTAATTTCCTGTTCAAGCTCTACCTGCGCAGCCTGCCGGCCAACGCCATCGAGCAGAAGGCCCGCGAGGATGGCCAGCGGCAGGCAGCGCGCGAGCAGCCTGCCCCCCAGGCAGAGCCAGTGCCCAGCGTGGATTACCCCCGCGCCGATGCGGTGCTGGGCCAGTATCAGGGCAAGCCCATACCGGCTTATATCGTGGTGAATGGCCAGGAAGTACCGTTCGACCGGGTGGACCCCGAAGGGCGGGTGGCCAATGGTGAATACCTGCTGGATGGCTGTTTCGTCTATAAAGCCGCTTGATTTGTACCCAACTGGTGGCAGCTACCCACTGCCGCTCCCCTAAAAAACGATTCTCATAAGGAAGACAACATGGCTCAACGTACCCCCCTGTTCGATGCGCACCTGGCCGCCAACGGCAAGATCGTGGACTTTGCCGGCTGGGAGATGCCGATCAACTACGGCTCCCAGATCAAGGAGCACGAGGCGGTGCGCGGCGATGCAGGCATGTTCGATGTGTCGCACATGACGGCCGTGGACGTGCGTGGCGAGCGGGCTACCGAGTTCTTCCAGAAGCTGATCGGCAACGATGTGGCCAAGCTGGGTTTCGAGGGCAAGGCCTTGTATTCGGGCATGCTGAACGAGGCCGGCGGCGTGATCGACGACCTGATTGTCTACAAGACCAGTTGGGGCTACCGCGTGGTGGTGAACGCGGGCACCACCGATAAGGACCTGGCCTGGATGGCGCCGATTGCGGCATCGTTCCACGTGGAACTGACCCCGCGCCGCGACCTGGCCATGATTGCCGTGCAAGGCCCCAATGCCATCGCCAAGGCCCAGGCTGCCCGCCCGGACGCCGCCGAGCTGATTGCCGGCCTGCAGGTGTTCCAGGGCTTGCCCATGGGTGATTGGTTCTTTGCCCGCACCGGCTACACCGGTGAAGACGGCCTGGAAATCTCCATGCCTGCGGCCGAGGCGATTCCTTTCTGGAACGCCCTGATCGCCGCTGGCGTGGCCCCTGCCGGCCTGGGTGCGCGCGATACCCTGCGCCTGGAAGCCGGCATGAACCTGTACGGCAACGAGATGGACGACAACACCTCGCCCTTGGCTGCTGGCATGGGCTGGACCATCGCCTGGGAACCCGCCAGCCGTGATTTCGTGGGCCGCAGCGTGGTAGAGAAGGAAAAAGCCGCCCGCGCCGCCGGTGGCGCCCTGCTCAAGCAGGTGGGCCTGGTCTACGAAGGCAAGGGCGTGCTGCGTGGCCATATGAAGGTCGTGGCCGAATCCGGCGAGGGTGAGATTACCTCCGGCACCTTCTCGCCGTCCCTGCAGGTATCCATCGCCATGGCCCGCGTGCCGCTGGCTGTCAAGGTAGGCGACACCGTGCAGGTGGATGTGCGCGGCACCCTGCAACCGGCCCGCGTGGTGAAGATGCCCTTTGTGCGCAATGGCAAGAAGGTTTACGAGTGAGTCTGAGCAAGCGCCTCATTGAGGCGCTTTTTCTTGTTTGCCTGGGGGCCGCAATGAGCGCAGAACGACCCAAGGATGACGATGCCCTGCAGGAATTCCTGATCTGGCAGAGCCGGGATGTGGCGGCGGTGGAGCAGCGTTTTCGCGCCACCATGGCGGCTTACCCCGATGGCAGCAGCGAGCAGGCCCAGGTCGCCACCCAGGTAGCCCGCACGCTGGGGCTGCAGCAGCGCTTTGACGAAGGCCATGCGCTGCTGGATCAGCTGGCCCCCCGGCTGGATGCGTTGCCGCCCATCGTGACGGTGCGCTACCTGCTGGAACGCGGCCGCTTGTTCAATTCTGGCAAGCAGAAAGATAAGGCCCGCCCCCTGTTTGAACAGGCCTGGGACAAGGCGCGCAGCATAGAGGCCGACTACCTGGCGGTAGATGCCGCCCATATGGTGCCGTTTACCGTGCCGCCGGCCGAGCAACTGGCCTGGAATCTCAAGGCCGTGGCCTATGCCGAGGCCAGCAGGCAGCCCCGGGCCAAGCGCTGGCTGGCCTCGCTGTACAACAATATCGGCATGGCCTATCAAGACATGGGCCAGTACGAGCCCGCCCTGGCTTACTTCGAGAAGCAACTGGCCGAGCGCCGCCAGCAAGGCCAGGCGGGGCCGTTGCGGGTTGCCCGCTGGATGGTGGCCCATGTGCACAGGCTGATGGGCAGGCACGAAGCCGCCCTGGCCGAGCAGCTGGCACTGGAACGCGACAATGCGGCGGCGGGCGAGGTGGACGGCTATGTGTTTGAGGAGTTGGCCGAGCTCTACCTGGCCCGCCAGCAGGGCGACGAGGCCAGGCGTTACTTTGGCCTGGCCCACGCGGCGCTGTCGCAGGATGCCTTCCTGCAACGCGATCAAGCCGAGCGCTTGGCACGAATGAAGCAGCTGGCCGGGCAGTAGTAATTTGGTTCATGTACAACGCGACAGATAAGTCTCTGTAGCAGCAGCGTAACTGCCTACAGATTTGGTAGAATCCGCGCAAAATCCAACCGTGCCTGCTGGCCGGTCCGATAATCCGGCGCCAAAAGCGCCACACCCAAACGGAAGCGATCCCATGAGCACCCATATCCCCAGCGATCTGAAATACGTTGCCAGCCACGAGTGGCTGCGCGTTGAAGCCGACGGCAGCGTGACCGTGGGCATTACCGACCATGCCCAGAGCCTGCTGGGCGATGTGGTGTTTGTGGAAGTCCCCAAGGTGGGCGCCCAACTGGCCGCCGACGAGCAGGCTGGTGTGGTGGAGTCGGTCAAGTCCGCTTCCGATGTGTACGCCCCGATTGCTGGCGAGATACTCGCCGTGAACGAAACCCTGGCCGATGCCACCGAGTCGGTCAACACCGACCCCTACGGTGCAGGCTGGTTCTTCAAGATCAAGCCGGCCAACCCTGCTGATCTGGACGGCCTGATGGACGCCGCCGCCTATGGCAAGGAAATCGGCGCCTGATTTAGTCATTGAGCACAGGAGGCACCCCATGCTGCGCCTGAAATCCACCCTCGCTGCCCTGTTGCTGGCTGCCGCACCCATGCTGGCCCTTGCGGACAAGGCCTTCGACGGGGTGTGGCAGGCGCAGCACGGCGAGTATCTCATCGTCACCACCAGCGGCACGGTGCTGATCGGCATGGAACTGATACCGAACAGCGCCAGTCAGCCTGAGCTGGCCGGGCCGCTTTCCGGCACCTGGGCCGATACCCTGCTGGCCCAACTGGGGCAGGCCGGCGAGTTTGCCGGCACGCTCAACAGCGGCAAGCTCAGCCTGCCCATGCGTGGCCGCCTGCTGGCCCCCGGCGAGCTGGAAGTGACGGTACTGGGCTGCTCCCGCCCCGGCGAAACCTGCGCCGATACCGCCAGCATGGTGGTGCGTTACAAGAAAGTGCTCTGACGCTGCGCACAAGCAATACCCGCCGGTCGCCACAAGCGGCCGGTTTGCCATTTTGAATATCGCCCCGTGCGATGAACCATACCTAGTAAGGGTCATACCATGACGCCGCTTCTCTCGCTGGAAAACCACGACGAATTCATCCACCGCCATGTCGGCCCCGATCAACACGAAATCGCCAGCATGCTGGCAAGCGTGGGTTCGGATTCGCTGGAGGCCATGGTGAAGGACACGCTGCCAGGCACCATCCTGGGCGGATCGCCCTGCGCGCTGCCCGATGCCGTGACCGAAGAAGCGGCGCTGGCGGAAATCCGCGCCATTGCCAGCAAGAACGTGATTGCCCGCTCGTTCATCGGCATGGGCTACCACGAGACCATCACCCCCAAGGTGATACTGCGCAACGTGATGGAAAACCCAGGCTGGTACACCGCCTACACGCCCTACCAGGCCGAGATTTCGCAGGGCCGCCTGCAATGCCTGCTGAACTTCCAGCAACTGGTGCTGGACCTGACCGGCCTGGAGCTGGCCAATGCCTCGCTGCTGGATGAAGCCACCGCTGCAGCCGAAGCCATGGCCATGGCCCGCCGTGTATCCAAGTCCAAGTCCAACCGCTTCTTTGTGGACCGCGACGCGCTGCCGCAAACCATAGATGTGATGAAAACCCGTGCCATGGCCTTTGGCTGGGAACTGATCTACGGCACGGCGGCCGAGGCCAAGGACCATGAAGTCTTCGGTGCCTTGTTCCAGTACCCCAATGTCAACGGCGAAATCGCCGAGCTGGAAGCCGCCGTGGCGGCCATCAAGGCCATGGGCGGCCTGGTTGCCCTGGCTACCGACCCGATGGCCCTGGTGGTGCTGAAGTCGCCGGCCGCGCTGGGCGCCGACATCGCCCTGGGCTCGGCCCAGCGCTTTGGCGTGCCCATGGGCTTCGGTGGCCCGCACGCAGCCTTCTTTGCCACCCGCGACGAGTACAAGCGCTCGGTGCCTGGCCGCATCATCGGCGTGTCGGTCGATTCGGCCGGCAACCCCGCCCTGCGCATGGCCCTGCAGACCCGCGAGCAGCATATCCGCCGCGAGAAGGCCAACTCCAATATCTGTACCTCGCAGGTACTGCTGGCCAATATGGCCTCGCTGTATGCCGTCTACCACGGCCCGGTCGGCCTCAAGCGCATCGCCGACCGTATCCACCGCCTGACCGCCATCTTTGTCGAAGGCCTCAAGCGCGTGGGTGTGACCGTGCAGACCCGCCATTTCTTCGACACCGTGGTGGTAGACCTGGGCGCCAAGGCCCATGCCGCCTACGAAGCCGCCCAGAGCGCCGGCTACAACCTGCGCCATGTCTCCAGCAGCCAGCTGGGCATCAGCTTTGGCGAGCGCAGCAACCGTGCCGATGTGAAGGCGCTGTGGGCTGCCCTGGTCGGTGAAGCCGCCAAGGCCCTGGATGTGGAATTGCTGGACCAGGAACGCGTTGCTGCGCTGCCTGCCGGCATGCTGCGTACCGATGCCATCCTGACCCACCCGGTGTTCAACGCCCACCACACCGAGACCGAGATGCTGCGCTTCATGAAGAAGCTGCAGAACAAGGATCTGGCCCTGGATCACGCCATGATCTCGCTGGGTTCGTGCACCATGAAGCTGAACGCCACCGCCGAGATGATTCCGGTGACCTGGCCCGAGTTCGGCGATATCCACCCGTTTGCCCCGGCCAGCCAGACCCGTGGCTACCTGGAGCTGGTGGAAGGCCTGAGCGAGCAGCTCAAGGCCATTACCGGTTTTGACGAGATCTGCATGCAGCCCAACTCGGGCGCGCAGGGCGAATACGCCGGCCTGCTGGCCATCCGCCGCTACCACGAGGCCCGTGGCGATGGGCATCGCAATATCTGCCTGATCCCGCAATCGGCCCACGGCACCAACCCGGCTACCGCGCAGATGATGTCCATGCAGGTGGTGGTGGTGGCATGCGACGACAACGGCAACGTCAACGTGGCCGACCTCAAGGCCAAGGCAGAGGAACACAGCAAGAACCTGTCCTGCCTGATGATCACCTACCCGTCCACCCACGGTGTGTTCGAGGAAGCCATCCGCGAAATCTGCGACGTGATCCACGCCCATGGCGGCCAGGTCTACATGGACGGTGCCAACCTCAACGCCCTGGTGGCGTTGGTGAAGCCGGCCGAAATCGGTGCCGATGTGTCGCACATGAACCTGCACAAGACCTTCTGCATCCCCCACGGCGGCGGCGGCCCCGGCATGGGCCCCATCGGCCTCAAGGCCCACCTGGCCCCCTATATGGCCAACCATGTGGTGGCCCCGATCGACGGCCCGCACCGTGGCCAGACCGCCGTATCGGCAGCACCGTTCGGTTCGGCCTCCATCCTGCCCATCTCCTGGATGTATATCCGCATGATGGGTGGCAACGGCTTGAAGAAGGCCACCCAGGCAGCCCTGCTGAACGCCAATTACATGGCCAAGCAGCTGTCGGCCCATTACCCCATCCTCTACACCGGCAAGAACGGCCGCGTGGCGCACGAATGCATCATCGACCTGCGCCCGCTCAAGGCCGCCAGCGGCGTGACCGAGGTGGATATCGCCAAGCGCCTGATGGACTACGGCTTCCACGCGCCGACCATGAGCTTCCCGGTGCCCGGCACCTTCATGATTGAGCCGACCGAATCCGAATCCAAGGCTGAGCTGGATCGCTTTATCGATGCCATGGTGTCCATCCGCAAGGAAGTGGAGCAGGTACAGCAAGGCACCTGGCCGGCCGACAACAATCCGCTGCGTAACGCCCCCCACACCCAGTTTGCCGTGGTGGGCCAGTGGGAACGCCCCTACAGCCGTGAAGTGGCCGCCTACCCGCTGGAATGGGTGCGCGAGAACAAGTTCTGGCCTAGCGTGGGTCGGGTTGATGATGCCTACGGCGACCGCAATGTGGTCTGCTCCTGCCCCAGCATCGACGCCTACCGTTAAGCGCCTTCTGGCTAGCGGCCAACCTGATATTGGCCGCTACCGAGGCGGTGCGCTGCGGTGAGCTTGGGCGTGCCCCCACGCCCTGCCACATGAGTTAAAGTGTTTGAAGCCCGGCCTGGTCCGGGCTTCTGTTCATAGGGAGCCAGATTCATGACCACATTGCCGGCCATATTGCAGGAGCCCATACAGGCGCTGCTGGACGAAGGCGACAAGCAATTCGACAAGGGCCGTTTCGACGCCGCCCTGGCCAAGTACGAAGAGGCCCGCGCCCTCTTGCCCAGCGATCTGGAACGCTGGGAAGCCAGTACCTGGGTGCTGGCTGCCATAGGCGACGCCTGCTTCCTGATGGGCGAGCACGACCGTGGCCAGCAGGCGCTGGCACAGGCATCGGAATGCCCGGAGGGGTCAACCAACCCGTTTATCCAGCTGCGCCTGGGCCAATGCGAGTTTGAGCTGGGCCGGCTGGATCAGGCCGTGGTTGCCCTGAGCCTGGCCTATGCCACAGGTGGCGAAGAAGTATTCGAGGATGAAGACGCCAAGTATCGGGCGTGCGTGCACCAACATTGATCGATACGGCCCCGGCGATACAACGGGGCCGAAAAGGCGGCAGCGCTTACCTGTCCGTCCCCAGTGCAACGCACAAAACCGGCGTAGCCAGCGCAGATCCGATTGTGGATGGGCGTGGGTACAACAGGCTGGCCAGGTCGTGTGTGTCGTACTCAACAGGAGCCTGCCATGTCCAGCCTGGATGAACGCCTCGAACAAGCCCCGCAAACACTGGCCGCCTTGCTGGCCAGACCATTTCCAACCGAACTTGCCGAACCCAATACCACCTATGCCTGGGAGTTCTATCAGACATTTCTTGCCGATGCCCCCGACCGCCTGATCGACGTCCTTTGCGGGGACTACCACGATAGCGAAGCCGACCGCTGGGACAATGAGGATGAGGAGGCAGAAGAGCCCGAGACGTTGTATGACTACGAAGCCAGCTATGATCGCATCTACGAACGCGCCATCTCCGCCGTCGAACAGGTGATGGGGCCAGCCGTGCGCATCACCGGCCCCTCGGATAGCGGCGAACATTTTGACGATACCCTGTTCAATTTCGATAGCAGCGAACTGGCCTATTGGCTACACGGTGACCGTATTGCCCTTATCCATTACGCCAGCCACGCTGGCGACGGCGACTTTCAACTATCGGTCAGCGCTGCAGTGATACCTCGCCGCAGCGGTAGTTCCGCATGACATGGTGGTGCCAGCCATCGGTCATGCCCTGAAAGAGTCTCATCCCGTACTACCCCGCATGATCGGCGGCCGGGAAAAACAAAACAGCCCGGCCTGAGCCGGGCTGTTCCATGTAGCGCCCTGGCAGTCGCGTGCCAGGACTACATCGTCATGCTTAACGCTTGAAGCGCAATTCTGCTACGCGGTCGGCTTCCACGCTGGTGGCGACGCCTTCATGGGCGGCGCGCTCGAATATCTCGGTGAGCGTGTCGCCGATGCGGCGTACATGAGCTTCCACTTCGTTCTCCGGCTTCTTCAGGTGCTCGTAGCAGACCTTGATGATGCCGCCGGCGTTGATGACGAAGTCGGGCACATAGAGTATGCCCTTCTGGCGCAGGAACTCGCCGATGTCGGCGGTAGCCAGCTGGTTGTTGGCGCCGCCAGCCACGATCTTGACCTTGAGGCGGCCCAGGGTATTGGGGTTCAGCGTGGCGCCCAGGGCGCAGGGGGCGTAGATGTCGGCTTCCACGTCGTAGATGCTGTCCACCGGCACGACTTCGGCGCCCAGCTCGGTACGGGCGCGTTCCAGCGCTGCCTGGTCGATATCGGTGACGATCAGCCTGGCGCCGGCCTGGCGCAGGCGGCGGGCATAGTCGAAGCCGACATTGCCCAGGCCTTGCAGGGCCACGACCAGGCCTTCCATGGAGTCACGCTTGAGGTGGTACTTCACGGCGGCCTGTGCGCCAACAAAGCAGCCCAGGGCGGTGAAGGGCGACGGATCGCCGGTCTCGCCCAGGCCGGCCACATGGCGGGTCTTGCGGGCCACATGGGCCATGTCGTCGGTATTGGTGCCCACGTCTTCGGCCGTCACATAGCGGCCGCCCAGGCGCTCCAGGGCTTCACCCAGTGCCTCGAACAGCACAGGGGTCTTGTCGGTCTTGGGATTGGCGATGATCACGCTCTTGCCGCCGCCTATGGGCAGGCCGGCAACGGCGTTCTTGTAGGTCATGCCGCGCGACAGGCGCAGCACATCGGTAACGGCGTCGGCTTCGCTGGCGTAGTTCCACATCCGGCAGCCGCCCATGGCGGGGCCCAGGTTGGTGTTGTGGACAGCCAGGATGGCCTTGAGGCCCGACTTGGGCTCGGACACGAACACCACTTGCTCGTGGTTGTCGAAGTTGGGTTCGCTGAATACAAATGCGGTCATGCTTTTGGCTCCGCGCGGAATGGCCGGCAACGCAAGCGAGAAGGCTAGGTCGGCAGGCTGGGTCCGCAGAAAAATCGTGTTTTTCGGGTCATGCAGCGCGGCGATAGACCACGCTGCCATGCGGTCGGCAATTGTGTCGCCAACCGAGGCCGAATCGTAATGCGGGTTAGCCGTCATGGCTAGGGTGTGTGCCTGATTTTTCAGCAATATAGGATGGGCGGTCCCTGCCTCATCCATGAGGCGCGTTAGTCACAGGTCAGAACGAGCGCTAGTGAGGCTCCCTCCACGCACCGTGCAACGTGGACTTCCGGCGCGGCGGCGCGGGCGGGGGGTGTGGACTCAATCAAGGGAGAGCCTACTGGTTCAGACTGCGCTGACGTTTAGCGCCAGGGTTCCCCTGGCGCCTGCTCCACCCGTCATCACCCATACATGACGCAAGTACATACAGGCTCTCAACTGCGCTTGAATGCCCCTAGCAGCACACCTGCCGCCACGAAGGCACCCCCGGCTGCGCGGTTGAACCAGCGCATGCGGCCATGCTGGCGCAGCCAGCTGGCCAGGCGGGCACCACCGCCGGCATACACACACATCCAGCCTGTCTCTATCAGCACAAAGGTCAGCAGCAATAGGCTGGCCTGGCCGGCCATGGGCTGTCTGGCGTCGATGAACTGGGGGAAGAACGCCACCCCGAACAGAATGGCCTTGGGGTTGGATAGGGCGATCAGCACGCCGATGCGAAAGCGCGCCCAGGCACTGTCGGCATCGGGCCTGCCCTCGGTTTCCAGGCCATCGGCACTGGCACGCCAGGTCTTGATGCCCAGGTAGATCAAATAGGCCGCCCCCACATACTTGATGACATCGAAAGCATGGCTGGAGGCCAGCAGCACGGCGCCCAGGCCACCCAGCGAGATGGACAGGATGACGGCCAGGCCGGCCAGCAGGCCCAGCATGGTGCTGCTGGCGGTACGGCCCAGGCCATGGTGTATGCCGTGGGTCATGGCCAGCAACATATTGGGGCCGGGCGTGCCCGATATCACGAAGACGGCGCCGACATAGGCGAGCCAGAGTTGGAGGGACATGACAGACTGCCTGTAGCGTGAACGGAGAGGTGAGCCATGCTAACGCGTACGGCCAGGTCGGGCAAAATCCCGGTTTTATCGTAAGCTTGCCGGTATCCATCGCAGCCTGTCTCCTCCATGCGCCTGACCTTACCTAGAGTCCCTCCTGTGCTTCATCAACTCACGGGAGATCCCATCATGCAAATCAAGGCCTTGTTGTTGTCGGTTGTCGTTGCTGGCGCATTGAATGTACCGCTTGCGGCGGCAGAGCGGCCCGGCGTACCCGCCGGCTGGAGTGCTGCCGGCCAGGTCGGCAAGCAGTTCGAGGTAGGGTATGACGAACAGGAGGGGGCGGTTTACCTGCGCTCGCTGGGCGAGCCGGGCGAGCAGCTGGGCGCCTTGACCCAGACTATCGATGCCAGGCCCTATATCCGGCAGACCCTGATGCTGAGCGCCGAGGTCAAGACGGAAGACCCGAAAGTGCGGGCGGAGCTGTTCATGCGGACAGTAGGCCCGAAGCCAGGGACGCAGACGGGGGAATCGGTGAATTCCGGCGCAGGCTGGAATGCCGGCAAGGATTGGACCGAAACCAAGGTGCAGGTGGGCGGCATGGTGGACGAGCAGACCCGCTCGCTGGATTTTGGGCTGGTGCTGCAGGGCAAGGGCAAGGTCTGGATACGCAATGTGCGCCTGGTGCCGCTCGGCCCGGTGGTGGTGCAGGCCAGCAATATGCCGCTGCACATGGCCATTGATGTTGCACCCAGCGTAGGCCGTGCGGTGAATCTGACGCTGAGGCCATGATCCATCATCCCTATGCGCCGTTCACTGCGGCGGCCAGCCTGACAGCGCTGCTGATGGCGCTGCTGGCATTCGCTTTGGCCTGGTGCTGGCCGGCGGGCTTCTCCGCAGACTTGGCGGCATTGCTGCTGGCCTATGCGCTGGCGCTGGGCACGCTGCAACTGGCGCGCCGCTGGCCGGCCCCTGCGGTCATGCTGGCGGCACTGGTGGCGGCGCTGGGCCTGGGTGCTTGGGTAGGCGGGTTGGTGGCGGAGTATTTGCGCCAGCATGCCCAGCTGGCGTCCCGCCCACCTGGGCGCAACCAGTTGTATGTGCTGCTGGCGCTGTGCCTGTTGTTGCTGCCCGGTGTGGTGCGGCGCTGGCTGAGCTGGCGTGAGCAGGCGTTGCTGGCTGCCCAGGCCGAGCGACATGCGGCCGAACGGACGCTGCTGGAGGCGCAGCTAGCCGCGTTGCAAGGCCAGATAGAGCCGCACTTTCTGTTCAATACCCTGGCCAATGTGCAATACCTGCTGCGGCGCGATGCGCCGCTGGCAGATCAGATGCTGGCCAGGCTGCTGGCCTACCTGCGGGCGACGCTGCCCGAAATCCGCCAGGTGGAGGTCAGGCTGGGGGAGGAGCTGGAAAGGGTGCGCGCCTACCTCGATATCATGCAGATACGCATGGGCGAGCGGCTGACCTTCCGGATTGAATGCCCGCCGGAGTTGGAAGCGGCGCAATTGCCGCCGCTGGCGCTGGCCACCCTGGTGGAGAACGCGCTCAAGCATGGCCTGGAGGGCAAGCCCGGTGGCGGCAGTGTGACGATTGCCGCCGTCCAGGCCGATGCGCAGCTGCGCTTGAGCGTGGCGGATGATGGCCTGGGTTTTCATGAAACCGGCTCGCGCCAAGGTGGCGTGGGTTTGCGCAATCTGCGGCAAAGGCTGCTTGCGCTGTATGGCGCCAAGGGCGAGCTGGTGCTGGAGGCCAAGCCAGAGGGCGGCGTGCTGGCGACCCTGTGCCTGCCCCTGGTCCATGCCAAGGATGGCGTATGAAAGCCAGGGCCATCATTGCCGAGGACGAGCCACTGCTGCGCGCCAGGCTGCGTGAAGCGTTGGCGGCGCTGTGGCCGGACCTGGAGATCGTGGCCGAAGCCGAGGACGGCCTGGCCGCCGTGATCGCATTGAATCAGCTGAGGCCGGATATTGCTTTTCTGGATATACGCATGCCCGGCGCATCCGGCATGGAGGTGGCGCGCTCGGCCTCCGGCCTTTGCCATGTGGTGTTTCTGACCGCTTACGATGACTACGCCATCCAGGCATTTGATGCCGGCGCAGTGGATTACCTGCTCAAACCGCTGGATCTGGCACGCCTGGCGACGGCGGTGACCCGGCTGCAGCAGCGGCTGCTGCAAGCCCCTGCCGATCTATCCCTCCTGGCCCAGCGGCTGCAGGAGCCGGGCTGGCTGCGCTGGATACATGCGGCCTGCGGCTTGCAGATGCGCATCATCCCGGTGGAGGAGATTGCCGGCTTTGTGGCGGAGGCCAAATACACCCGCCTGCTGGGCATTGGCTTTGATGCCCATATCCGCAAGACCATCAAGGAGCTGGCCGCCAGCCTGGAGCCGGAGCGGTTTTGCCAGATCAGCCGGGGGGCGGTGGTGAACCTGGGCCGGGTGGAAAAGCTCACGCGCGACGGCAGCGGTGGCATGCGGCTATGGGTGGAAGGAACCGAGCTGGTGGTTACCCAGCCCTATCAGCATCTGTTCAAGCAGATGTAGCGTGGGGTGTGTCGAACGAATCAAGCGGCGCAAAGACAAAGAGCCGGCATGGGCCGGCTCTTTGCATGGTGGCAGCACAGCGCTTAGCTGGTCAGGCCTTCCAGTAGCTTTTGCAGCTCGCCGCTCTGGTACATCTCGCCCACGATGTCCGAACCGCCGACGAATTCGCCACGGATATAGAGCTGGGGGATAGTGGGCCAGTTGGCGAATTCCTTGATGCCCTGGCGGACTTCGTCGTCGGTCAGCACATTGACGGCCGCAAAGTTCACATTGCAGGCCTTGAGTATGCTGACTGCCTTGGCCGAGAAGCCGCACTGCGGGAAGGTGGGCGTACCCTTCATGTACAGCACGACCGGGTTTTCGGTGACGGTTTGGCGGATTTTTTCCTGGGTATCCATGACACTCCTCGCAGGCCATCGGGCGGCCGGTTGCGTAATAGCTGATTAATTCAGTCGGGAATTTTACGCGGTGGCTGGTGTGGCCGGCAAGCCTGCTGAGCGGTTTCAGTCAAACAGCGCCAGGTTGCTGCCTGGCGGCGGCTTGTGCTGGTGCTCGAATGCCAGCAAGGCTTGCTTGCGTGGCAGGCCACCGGCGTAGCCAGTGAGCGAGCCATCACCACCGATGACGCGGTGACAGGGCACGATCAGGCCTATGGGGTTGGTGGCATTGGCACGCCCCACCGCACGGGCGGCGCCCGGCTGGCCCAGGGCCTGCGCCAGTTCGCCATAGCTGACGGTCTCGCCATAGGGTATCTGCACCAGGGCCGCCCAGACTGCGTGCTGGAAGGGCGTGCCGCTGGGCGCCAGCGGCAGGGTGAACTGCTGCCGGGTGCCGGCCAGGTATTCGCGCAACTGTGCCATCACCGCCGCCAGGCGGACGGTGTCGTGCCGTGCACCTGCGGCAACGGCCGTGGTTTCGGCGTGGTCGAAGAAGCTCAGGCTCAGCAGGCCACCCTGGCCGTTGACCTGCGCCACCATGCGGCCAAAGGGCGAGTCGATGGCGTCCCAGTAGCGGTCGCTCATGCGGCATTCTCGCTGGCCATGGGTTTGAGGCTGGCCCACAGGCGGGCGGTGGCCAGGCTGCGATGGGGGGCGTAGCAGGCCATCAGCGCCTGGGTTTGGGCGGCATCGGGCCGTTGGGGCAAGGCAAACTGGCGCTGCAGGGCGGCGACTAGGCCGGCGTCACCCACTGGCACGCAGTCGGCAAAGCCGGCCCCCCGCAGCAGGGTGTATTGCGCTGTCCAGGGGCCGATGCCGCGCAGGGCGGTGAGTCGCCGCAGGGCTGCCGGCGCCGATTGATAGGGCAGTTGCTCGATATCGATGCCCTGCTCGACCAGGTGGCGGGCAGTATCGACCAGATAGCTGGCCTTGGAGCGGGAAAACTTGCGCTCGCACAGCAAGGCTGGGTCCAACGCGGCCACGGCGGCTGGGCTGGGATGGGCCTGCATGCCCTCGCCGGCATCGGCACCCGCCAGCAGGATGACCTGACGGCGCAACTGGCCGGCAAACGTCAGATTCACCTGCTGGCCGACGATGGCCCACACCAGGGCCTCCCACACGCTGGCGCTGAGCGGGAACACCAGGCCCGGCTGGCTGGCCTGCAGTTGCAAGGCTTGTGGGTCGCTCAGGGTTTCTTCCTGCGGGCGCCATAGGCCCAGGCAGCGCAGTGCGGCTTGGTGGGCGGCCGCCATGGTGGCCGGCGCCAGCCTTTGTTCGCTGGCGACTTCGCAATAGGCCTGGCCGGGCGCCAGGGTCAGGCTCAGCCGGATGGCCTGCCCCTGTACCAGCATGGCCTTGCAGAGATGGTTGCCGCTGCGCCGCTCGGCGGGGCCGTCGGGGTCGCGGCCCAGGTAGGCCAGCACCTCGGCGCTGCGGTAAGCCTGTGGCAGGCGCAGGGTGAAGCCGCTGCCGGCCAGCATGCTGCGGTAGCTGCCCGGCGTCATACCCTGTTCGGCCAGGAACTGGCGGTGGAAGGTGGCTTCGCTGCGATAGCCCACAGCGTAGGCGATATCGGCCACGGCAGCGTCGGACGCTTGCAGGTGGCTGAGGGTGGCCAACTGGCGGGCATGGCGCAGCAGGGCTGCCGGGCTGGTATGGCCATGCTCGCGGCAGAGGGTGCCCAGCTTGGTGCGGGATACTCCAGCCAGTCGGGCCAGCGCCGCCGGGTCGGCCACTTCGCTGCAATCGGCCAGCAGGCGCGCCTGCAAACCTTCATAGATGGCTTCGTCGCTATCCTGGCCCCGGTAGTACAGATCGGGCCGGCAGCGCAGGCAGGGGCGCAGTCCGGCTGCGCGGGCGGCTGCCTCGTCGGCAAAGAAGCGTACATTCGCCAGCTTGGGCTTGCGCGCAGGACAGGACGGCAGGCAATAGATGCCCGTGGTCAGCACGCCTGTCAGAAAGCGGCCGTTGTAGCGGACATCGCGGTCCAGTATGCGCTGGTAGCGCTCGGTATCGGTAACCATGGCAAGAGTCTAGCGCGAGCGGGTGGTTTGCGGCTGTCATCGCTGACGCTGGAATTGGCGGGCGCTGGATAGGCTGCAATCAGTTCAGTTTGCGTTAACCCGATCAGGCGCTCAATGCCGTTCAAGGTACTACAACCCCGAACGGCCAAGGAGGCTGAAATGAACACCAAGAAGCTGATCGCCCTGTTGCTTGCCACCGCCTCGCTCGGCGCAATGGCCCAGCGTGGCAACCTGGTTGAGATCCAGGTGGAAGACCGTTACGGTCGTGACTACCGTGAATACCAGCACCGTGGCAGTGCCTGGGTGGCAGGCGAGCAAGGCGAGGCCTACCAGGTGAGGCTGCGTAATCTCACCGACGAGCGGGTATTGGTGGTGCTGTCGGTTGATGGTGTCAACGCCGTCAGCGGCGAGACCGCCGGCTACCAGCAGACCGGCTACGTGCTGGAGCCCTACGGTGACACCGTGGTATCGGGCTGGCGCAAATCCATGGGCAGCGTGGCCCGCTTCTACTTTACCGACCTCGGTGACAGCTACGCTGCCCGTACCGGCAGGCCGGACGAAGTAGGCGTGATAGGCGCCGCCGTGTTCCGCGAGCGCCGCTATATTCCACCGGTAGTCATCGCCCGTGATCGCGATGCCCGGGCCATGGAAGAAAGCGCACCGCGCGCCAAGTCGGCGCCGTCTGCCGCGCCGCAGATGGGCACCGGCCATGGTGAGATCGAGGACTCGCAGGCACGCCGTACCCGGTTCGAGCGGGCCAGCACCCAGCCATCCGACCGTCTGGCCCTGCGCTATGACAGCCGTCGCAACCTGGTGGCCGCTGGGGTGATACCGGGCCGTCGCCACCAGCGCGATGAACCCAACCCCTTCCCGCAGGAAGGCTTCACCCCCGACCCACCCCGCTATGGCTGGAATCGCCGTTGAGAGCCTGTTATGGGCTAAGGTTTTGGATGGG
The DNA here is from genome assembly GCF_036961565.1 of Chitinimonas sp. JJ19. Lineage (NCBI taxonomy): Bacteria > Pseudomonadati > Pseudomonadota > Betaproteobacteria > Neisseriales > Chitinibacteraceae > Chitinimonas > Chitinimonas sp. JJ19. Next base: position 167,186 of record NZ_JBAMDD010000006.1, on the reverse strand, counting down.
GGGTGTAGGGTAGTGCAGGCGCCAGGGGGGCCCTGGCGCTGAACGTTGGCGCGGCCTGAAGCGGTAGGCTCTTCCTTGATTGAGTCCACACCCCCCGCCCTCGCCGCCGCGAGGGAGCCTCGCTGGCGCTCGTTGTCGAGCCTTTCTGGGCTGAAGGTATCGATGGGTGTGACGCCTGAGCAGGCGCCAGGGGGACCCTGGCGCTAAACGTCAGTGCAGCCTGAACCGGTAGGCTCTCCCCTGATTTATCCCACACCCCCCGCCCGCGCCGCCGCGCGGGAGCCTCGCTGGCGCTCGTTATCATTCTGAATTAGCGTCAGCGCCTGCTGTGGGCTCTGCTATGAAAGGGTGATGGCAGGTGGCGTAGGCGCCAGGTTGAGCCTAGCGCTAGACGTTGGCGCAGCCTGAACCCGTAGGTTCTCTCCTCGATTGAGTCCACCCCCCGCCCGTGCCGCCGCGACGGAAGTCTACGTTGCAAGGTGGGGGGCGGGAGCGTCAGCCCAGCTTGCGCTTCAGTACTTCGTTCACCTGCGCCGGGTTGGCCTTGCCCTTGCTGGCCTTCATGCATTGGCCGACCAGGGCGTTGAAGGCTTTTTCCTTGCCGGACTTGTACTCTTCCACCATGGCGGCATTGGCGGCCAACACTTCGTCGATGATGGCTTCGATGGCGCCGGTGTCGCTTTCCTGCTTGAGCCCGTCGCGTTCGATGATGGCGTCGGCACTGTCGCCGGCTTCCCACATCTTCTTCAGCACATCCTTGGCAGTCTTGTTGTTGATGGTGCCATCCATCACGCGGCGTATCAGCAGCGCCAGGGCGTCGGCGGCGACCGGGCTGTCGGCGATGTCGCGCTCTTCGCGGTTCAGCGTGGCCGAGATTTCACCCATGATCCAGTTGCTGGCCAGCTTGGCATCGGCGCCGGCAGCCACGGTGGCTTCGTAGTAGCTGGCCATGGCCTTGCTGGACGTCAGGGTGGCGGCATCATAGGCGGGGATACCGTATTGCGACTGGAAGCGGGCCTGCATGGCTTCCGGCAGTTCGGGTAGCTCGCTGCGCACCCGCTCTATCCAGGCCTCGTCTATCACCAGCGGCGGCAGGTCCGGGTCGGGGAAGTAGCGGTAATCGTGCGCGTCTTCCTTGCTGCGCATCATGCGGGTCTGGCCGCTATCGGGGTCGAACAGCACGGTGGCCTGCTGGATCTTGTGGCCGTCTTCAATCTGCTCGATCTGCCACTGTACTTCGTACTTGATCGCCTGTTCCATGAACTTGAAGCTGTTCAGGTTCTTGATCTCGCGTCGAGTGCCGAATTCCTTCTGGCCCAGCGGGCGTACCGAGACGTTGACGTCGCAACGGAAGCTGCCTTCCTGCATATTGCCGTCGCAGATGCCTATCCAGGTCACCAGGCTGTGCAGGGCCTTGGCATAGGCGATGGCCTCGGCGGCCGAGCGCATTTCCGGTTCCGAGACGATCTCCAGCAGCGGGGTGCCGGCGCGGTTCAGGTCTATGCCGCTCATGCCGTGGAAATCTTCATGCACCGATTTGCCGGCGTCTTCCTCCAGGTGGGCGCGGGTCAGGTTGATCACCTTGTCCTGGTCGCCTACCCGTATGGTGACCTGGCCGCCCTCGACCACCGGCACCTCGAACTGGCTGATCTGGTAGCCCTTGGGCAGATCGGGGTAGAAGTAGTTCTTGCGGGCGAAGATGGACTTGCGGTTGATCTTGGCGCCGATGGCCAGGCCGAACTGGATGGCTTTTTCCACCGCCGCGCGGTTCATCACCGGCAGCACGCCGGGCAGGGCGATATCCACCGCACTGGCCTGGGTATTGGGCTCATTGCCAAACGTGGTGCTGCTGGCCGAGAAGATTTTCGACTGGGTCGAGAGCTGGGTGTGGATTTCCAGCCCGATAACGACTTCCCATTGCATCTTGCGTATTCCTTCCATGACTGGGCCGCCGGGGCGGCCTGTCGATTGATCCCTGTTTGCTTACAGTGCCGGCGCGCGGGTGTGCCAGTCGGTAGCCTGCTGGAACTGGTGGGCGGCGTTGAGCAGGCGTGCTTCGCTGAAATAGTTGCCTATCAGTTGCAGGCCCACCGGACGGCCGTTGGCGCCAAAACCCACCGGGTGGGCAATGCCGGGCAGGCCCGCCAGGTTGACGCCCAGGGTGTAGATGTCGGCCAGGTACATGGCAATCGGGTCGTCGCCCTTCTCGCCCAGGTTCCAGGCCACCGTGGGGGCGGCCGGGGCGGCAATCACGTCACATTGACCAAAGCCGGCCTGGAAATCCTCGGATAACAGGCGGCGGACCTTCTGGGCCTTGAGGTAATAGGCGTCGTAATAGCCGTGGCTGAGTACATAGGCACCGGTCAGGATGCGGCGCTTCACTTCCCAGCCAAAGCCTTCGGCACGGCTCTTCTCGTACATGTCGTTCAGGTCGGTGTACTCGGCGGCGCGGTGGCCATACCGCACGCCATCGAAACGGCTCAGGTTGCTCGACGCTTCGGCCGGGGCAATCACATAGTAGGCGGGGATGGCCAGCTCGGTGCGTGGCAGGCTGATCTCCACCACCTCGGCACCTAGCTTGCGGTACTCGGCCAAGGCCGATTCGATGGCGGCGGCCACGTCGGCCGCCAGGCCGGCACCAAAGTACTCGCGCGGCATGCCGATGCGCAGGCCCTTGAGCGGTTGGTTGAGATCGCGGCTGTAGTCTTCCTTGGCCATTTCCAGGCTGGTGGAATCACGTACATCGTGGCCGGCCATGACATTGAGCATCAGGGCACAGTCTTCTGCAGTCTGGGCGATGGGGCCACCCTGGTCCAGGCTGGAGGCATAGGCGACCATGCCATAGCGGCTGACCACGCCATAGGTGGGCTTGAGCCCGGTGACGCCGCAGAAGGCTGCCGGCTGGCGGATGGAGCCGCCCGTATCGGTGGCCGTGGCGGCCGGCGCCAGGCGCGCAGCAACGGCTGCTGCCGAACCGCCGGAACTGCCGCCGGGGACGGCATCCCTGTCCCAGGGATTGCGTACCGCGCCATAGGCACTGTTCTCGTTGCTCGAGCCCATGGCGAACTCGTCCATATTGGTGCGGCCCAGCGTGACCAGGCCGGCTGCCGTACAACGCTCCACCACACCGGCATCATAGGGCGAGACAAAATGCTCCAGCATCTTGGAGCCACAGGTGGTCTTCCAGCCTTCGGCGCAGAAGATGTCCTTGTGGGCGATGGGCACGCCGGTCAGCAGGCCGGCATTGCCGGCGGCGCGGCTGGCATCGGCGTTGCGGGCCATGGCCAGCGTCAGCTCGCGGTCCACCGTGATAAAGGCGTTGAGCGCGCCCTGGGCGGCTTCTATCCGAGCCAGATAGTCACTGGCCAGTTCGACTGCGGAGGTCTTGCCGGCGGCCAGTAGGTCGGCGGCTTGCTTGAGTGTGTAAGTCATAATTTGCCGTGTTTAGGGTGACCAATTTGAGGCTGGGCCCAACGAAGAAAATGGTAATCGTGTTCAAACAGCGGTGCTATCTCTGCAATTGCGCTGCGCATGCATTCCGATGAGATGCCAAATGATTAGTTTGCGTCCATCGACGCTGCCAGCTTGTCTCGTACGGACGCCATTATCTCGCTGATATCTCGAACTGCCGTGAGCGTACCGCTAACGAACGCAAGCTCATATACCTGCAAGTACTTCCAGGCTGGCGTGTACCCCATTCTCACGGGGACAGAAGGCGAGTAGTCCTTGCCAACCAACATGGCGCCAGTAAATTGCAGTGGTAGGGCCAACCCTTCATAGCAGCTGTTGAACAAGCGCTCCCAACTGCGAGGGTCGGTTTGCTTTGATGCTATGCCATTGATTGCCGGACCGGACGCATATCGCGAAGCTACCGGAGGGCCATCTGAACTATGGTTGGCCAGCAAGCCATCCAAGGTCAGACGGGACGCCTCTACAGCATATCGGCAAACAAATCCCCGGTAGCAAGCGGTGCTGGACATGACGGGGCGCAAGCCATGTGTACTTGGGTCGAACAAGCCCGTCCCTGCTGCTTCGGCGATCTGAAAGGTTTCGCCCAGATAGGCAATAGCATCGGAAGCCTGGGTGGTCATGACTGTTCTGTATACCCCATTCCCCGCTCGACCATGTCGATCAGGATGTGGATGACCTTGATGTGGATTTCCTGGATACGGTCGGCATAGCCGAAGTGCGGTACGGTGATCTCGGCGTCACCCTGGCCCTTGAGCTGGCCGCCGTCCTTGCCCAGCAGCAGTACAACGCGCATCTGCTGTTGCCGGGCGGCCTCGACGGCGCGCAGGATATTGCGTGAATTGCCGCTGGTGCTGATACCCACGAATACGTCGCCGGCCCGGCCTACGCCCTCGATAAAGCGCGAGAACACAAACTCGAAGCCATAATCGTTGCCCACGCAGCTGAGGTGGGAGGGATCGGACACGGCGATGGCGCCCAAGGCCGGGCGGTTGTCGCGGTAGCGGCCGGTCAGCTCCTCGGCAAAGTGCATGGCATCGCAATGCGAGCCGCCGTTGCCGGCCGAGATCACCTTGTGGCCGGCGCGAAAGGCCTCGACCAGCAGCTTGCCGGCCGACTCGACCGAGGCGATGAATGCCTCGTCGGCCAGTACGCGGGCCAGCAGGGCGTGCCCCTCGGCCAGGGTGGCGCGGATGTGCGCGGCGCTCATTCGATGACCTTGGGCACCAGGTAGAGGCCGTTTTCCACTGCCGGGGCCACAGCCTGGAATGCGGCGCGGCGGTTGGTCTCGGTGGCGACGTCCTCGCGCAGGCGCAGGGCTACGTCACGGGCGTGGCTCATGGGCTCGACGCCTTCCGTATCAATGGCTTGCAGCTGTTCTATCAGGCCCAATATGCCATTGAGTTTCTGCTCGACCTCGGCGACTTCGGTGTCATTTACCTGCAGACGCGCCAAGCGGGCGATGCGTCGCACATCGGCTTGTGTCAGAGACATGGTCAAAACCCTTCAAATCTTTAGTTTTGCAAGGCTATTAGGGTAACATACCGGGTTTACCGCACCCAAGCCTTGGGGAAGCGCGCGACTGCGCAGGCAGGCACGCAAGGCGTTGACTCCCAAGGACAAAAGCAAGAGCACGGTAGGCCATGTTGCACTGCGAGGTGTGGCTGGTGAACAAACCCATATAGAGCGTGGTCTGTCCCCGGGCAGACCCCCGGGGCATGGCGCCCCAAGACACAGCATACGGACATCTCATGATCGGTTCTCTCAGCGGTTATTTCTCCAACGACCTCGCCATTGACCTTGGCACGGCCAACACCCTGATCTTTGTCTCTGGCAAGGGCATCGTGTTGGACGAACCCTCGGTGGTAGCCATACAGCAGGAAGGCGGCCCCAGCGCCAAGAAGACCATCCTGGCCGTGGGGGCAGAGGCCAAGAAGATGCTGGGCCGTACCCCGGGCAGCATTACCGCCATCCGGCCGATGAAGGACGGCGTGATCGCCGATTTCACCATCACCGAACAGATGCTCAAGCAGTTCATCAAGAAGGTGAACCCCAGCCGGCTGTTTGCCGCCAGCCCCCGTATCGTGATCTGCGTGCCCTGCGGTTCCACCCAGGTTGAGCGTCGTGCCATCAAGGAATCGGCGCTGGGCGCGGGTGCCCGCAAGGTTGAACTGATTGAGGAACCTATGGCTGCCGCCATTGGCGCCGGCCTGCCGGTCGAAGAGGCCACCGGCTCCATGGTGGTCGATATCGGTGGCGGTACCACCGAAGTGGGCGTGATCTCGCTGGGCGGCATCGTGTACGCTAACAGCGTACGGGTGGGCGGCGACAAGTTCGACGAAGCCATCATCAACTACATCCGCCGCAACTACGGCATGCTGATTGGTGAAACCACGGCGGAAGAGATCAAGAAGCGCATCGGTTCGGCCTTCCCCGGCGCCGAAGTGCGCGAGATGGAAGTGAAGGGTCGCAACCTGGCCGAGGGCATCCCGCGCTCGTTCACCATTTCGTCCAACGAAATCCTGGAAGCCCTGACCGAGCCGCTGAACCAGATCGTCTCGGCGGTGAAGCAGGCGCTGGAACAGACCCCGCCGGAACTGGGTGCCGACATCGCCGACAAGGGCATGGTGCTGACCGGCGGTGGTGCGCTGCTGCGTGATCTGGACCGCCTGCTGATGGAAGAGACCGGTCTGCCGGTGATCGTGGCCGATGATCCCCTGACCTGCGTGGTGCGCGGTTCGGGCAAGGCCCTGGAGAAGATGGACAAGGTCGGCACGATCTTCACTAACGACTGATACAGCGTGAGGAGCGAAGGGTGAGGTGTGAAGAGCCAGCTCTTCCACGCATCGCCCTTTGCGCCTTGCCCCTCACCCTGACATGCAAGCCACTACCCAACCTGTCTTCTTCAAGCAGGGCCCCAAGCCATTCAGCCTGTTGCTGATCTACGCCTCGCTGTCGCTCACCCTGCTGGTCGTGGATGTGCGCTGGCAGATACTGCAGCCGGTGCGCGAGACAGTATCGGTAGCGTTGTATCCGCTGCAGTGGCTGGCGACCGCCCCTATTTCTGCCGCCCAGCAAGTGGGCGACTATTTTGTGTCGCAGACGGCATTGCAGCGGGAGAACCGCAAGCTGCAGGACGACAAGCTGCTGGCCAGTTCCGAACTGATGCGCCTGCAGGCGCTGCGGCAGGAGAACACCCAGCTGCGCGCCCTGCTGTCTACCCGGGCGGCCCATCAGGGCAAGGGCACACTGACTGAGGTGCTGTATAACGACCGCGATCCGTTTACTGCCAAGCTGGTGGTGGATAGAGGCGAGAGCAGCGGCGTGAGGCTGGGCCAGGTGGTAATAGACCCTCAGGGTGTAGTCGGCCAGGTGACGCGTTTGCAACCGCTGACAGCCGAGGTGACGCTGGTCTCCAACAAGGGCCATACCGTGCCAGTGCAGGTGGTGCGCAACGGGGTGCGTGCCGTGCTGTACGGCCTGGGCCCGGAAAACCCGCTGGAAGTGCACTGGATGCCGCTCAATGCCGACATACGCAGTGATGATGTTCTGGTGACTTCTGGCATAGATGGCACCTATCCGCCCGGCTTGCCCGTGGCCCGGGTCAAGCGGGTGGATCGCAATGCCGGTTCGGCCTTTGCCCGCATCAGCTGCGAGCCGGCTGCCGATATCGACAAGCACCGCTTCCTGCTGATACTGGACGAACGCCGGGATCAGCCCGCCAGGCCGGTGGAGCAGGCCGCCAAGCCCGCCCGTCGTGGTGCCCACAAGGAGCCTGCCTGATGCCGGTATCCAGCCAACTGCTCAAGCCGGTCAAGCGTAGCTTTATCGTCTTTACCTTTATCGTGGCACTGACCCTGGCGCTGATACCCTGGGGCCCCATGGTGCGTGCCTTCCTGCCTGATTTCGTGGCACTGACCCTGCTCTACTGGTGCATGAACCAGCCCCGCCATGTGGGCGTGGGCTGGGCCTTCTGGCTGGCCATGCTGCTGGATATCGCCGACGGCAATGTGTTTGGCCAGCATGGCCTGGCCTACTGCGCCACCAGCTGGTTTGTGCTGGGGCGGCATCGTCAGCTGGGCATGTTCCCGCTGTGGCAGCAGGCCCTCTATGTGGCGCCCCTGCTGTTGGCCAACCAGCTCATCATGCTGCTGGTGCGCATGGCGACGGGCAGTGGGTTTCCGGGTTGGAGCTATTTCGTCGGCACCCTTTCGGGCGCCCTGCTGTGGCCCCTGCTGAGCCAGTTGCTGCAGGCTCCGCAGCGCGTGGATAAACCTGCCGAAATCCAGTCATGAGCCGTCGCACCGTATTGCGCGACCACCACGGCGAGCGCTATAGCTTCCAGTTGCGCCTGGTGGTGGTCATCACCGGCGTGCTGATCGGCTTCGCCATCCTGCTCAGCCGCTTTGTCTACCTGCAGGTGATGAAGCACGACAAGTATCACACCCTGGCCGAGAGCAACCGCATCTCGCTGGTGCCCATCCCACCCTCGCGCGGCATCATCACCGACCGCAACGGCGTGGTGCTAGCCCACAACTACTCGGCCTATACGCTGGAAATCACCCAGTCCAAGCTGGGCGAGAAGCTGGACGCCACCATAGACCGCCTGGCCGAGTTCATCGATATCACGGCCAAGGACAGGCGCCGGTTCAAGAAGCTGTTGGATGAGAGCAAGGATTTCGAATCCCTGCCCATCAAGACCCGGCTCAGCGATGAGGAAGTGGCCCGCTTTGCGGCCCAGGCTTTCCGCTTCCCTGGGGTGGAGGTCAAGGCACGTTTGTTCCGCCAGTACCCCATGGGCGAATCCGCCTCGCACCTGGTGGGCTATATCGGCCGGCTCAACGATGGCGACCTGAAACGGCTGGATGCCGATGGCCGCTTGCCCAACTACAAGGGCACCGACCATATCGGCAAGTTCGGCCTGGAGCAGAGTTACGAGCAGGTGTTGCACGGCACCACCGGCTATGAGCAGGTCGAGACCGATGCGGGCGGCCGTGCCATACGGGCGTTGAACAGCACCCAGGCCACGCCGGGCAACAACCTGGTGCTGACCGTGGATATCAAGCTGCAGCAAGTGGTGGAGCAGGCCTTTGGCGAGCGCCGCGGCGCCCTGCTGGCCATAGAGCCCAGCACCGGCGGCATACTGGCCATGGTGTCGCGGCCCGGCTTCGACCCTAATCTGTTTGTCGATGGCATCGACCCGGTATCGTGGAAGGAGCTCAACGACGCGACCTCCCGGCCACTTAACAACCGCGCCATCCAGGGTCTGTACCCGCCAGGTTCCACCTTCAAGCCCTTTATGGCGCTGGCCGCCCTGGAGACCGGCAAGCGCCGCCCCAGCGATGCTATTTCCGACCCCGGCTACTTCATCATGGGTAACAACCGCTGGCGCGACGACGCGGTCCATGGCCATGGCATGGTCGATATGCACAAGTCCATCGTGGTCAGCTGCAATACCTATTACTACCGGCTGGCCAACGATATGGGCATAGATGCCATCTCCAACTTCATGGGGCCGCTGGGTTTTGGCAGCCGTACCGGGGTGGACCTGCCAGGCGAGAAGGAAGGCATATTGCCCTCGCAGGCCTGGAAGCGCCGCGCCTTCAAGCGCAAGGAACAGCAGCGCTGGCTGGCGGGCGATACGATTTCCATCGGCAACGGCCAGGGCTTCAATACCTATACCATCATCCAGATGGCGCAATCGACAGCGACCCTGGTCAACAATGGCGTGCAGTACCGCCCGCACCTGGTGCAGTACATAGAAGACAGCGTCAGCCGCGAGCGGCGGGCGCTGGAAACGGTGCCGGCCAAGCAACTACCCTACAAGCCCGAGCATATCGAGGTGATCAAGCAGGCCATGGTGGCCACCAATATGCAGGGGACGTCATCCACCGCCTTCCGGGGCGCGCCCTATACCTCGGGCGGCAAGACCGGCACGGCCCAGGTGTACAGCCTCAAGGGCGCCAAGTACAACGCCAGTTCCACCCGTGAGGAACTACGCGACCACGCCCTGTTCATTGCCTTTGCCCCGGCCGACAAACCGCGTATCGCCCTGGCCATGATTGTGGAGAACGCCGGCTTCGGCGCCGCGCATGCTGCACCCATTGCCCGCAAGGCCTTCGACTACTACCTGCTGGGCAAGCTACCCAGCCAGGAAGCCAAGCCCGCAGCCGGGGCGGTAGCGCCTGCCACCGAGGCGCAGGCGCCGATACCGGAAATCACGAGTCACAGCCATGCTGATTAAGCGACTGATCAAACGTTTCGTCGACCCTATCGACCCCTGGCTGCTGCTGTTCGTGGCCCTGCTGGTCGGTGTCAGCCTGATGACCATTTTCTCGGCGTCCAACCAGAGCTTCGACAAGATCAACAGCAAGCTGGTCTCGGTGGTGGTGGCCCTGTCTGCCATGTGGGTGATATCCAACCTCAAGCCGGTGCAACTGATGTGGCTGGCACCGCCGCTGTATACCTTTGGCATGGTGCTGCTGATCGGGGTGGCGCTGTTCGGCGACATCACCAACGGCGCCCGCCGCTGGCTGGATATAGGCGTGGCGCGGATACAGCCGTCCGAGCTGATGAAACTGGCTGTACCCATGATGCTGGCCTGGTATTTCGACCGGCACGAGGCCAGCCTCAAGCTCAAGCATTTTGCCGTGGCAGCCGTGCTGATAGGCATGCCCATGGCGCTCGTGCTGAAGCAGCCTGACCTGGGTACGGCCTTGCTGATCGGGGCGGCCGGCTTCTATGTCCTGTTCTTTGCCGGCCTCTCCTGGCGCATCATCCTGGGCGGCCTGGCCGGGCTGGCGGTCGCCATCCCCTTCGTGATCTGGCCGCTGATGCATGACTACCAGCGCGAGCGGGTGATGACCATGATCGACCCCATGGCCGATCCGCTGGGCAATGGCTACCACATCATCCAGTCCACTATTGCCATCGGCTCTGGCGGGGTATTCGGCAAGGGTTGGCTCAAGGGCACCCAGACCCACCTGGACTTCATACCCGAGCGCACCACCGACTTCGTGTTTGCCGTCTATGCCGAGGAATTCGGCCTGATAGGCAATATCCTGCTGCTGATACTGTATCTCTGCGTCATCGGCCGTGGCTTGATGATCGCCAATAACGCCTCCAGCCTGTTTGGCCGCCTGCTGGCCGGTGCGTTGACGCTGTCCTTCTTCACCTATCTGTTCGTCAATATGGGCATGGTGTCGGGCATCCTGCCGGTGGTGGGCGTGCCACTACCGTTGGTCAGCTACGGGGGTACCGCCATGCTGTCCATCCTAATCGGTTTCGGTATGCTGATGGCTATTCAGCGTGACCGAAAGTTGATGAAGAGTTGACGATACGACACCTAGTACTCTGCGGCTGCCTGCTGGCAGCCGGCTGCGCCAGCTACCAGCCCCTGCCGCCTGCCGTCCCCAGCAAGCCGGCCGAGCCGGTGCGCCCGCCTGTGGCGACAAGCACCAAGCCGACCCTGCCACCGGCCAAGCCCGAACAGATACCGCAGCAATATGGCGGCTACTACCAGGACGATGGCCCTATCCTGGAAGTGCCTTACGATCTGGATGCCCTGACCGAGCCGGAAGCCCGGCCCGAACCCTTGCACCGCTATGCCAACCGGCCTTACACGGTGCTGGGCAAGAGCTATACCCCGCGCAAGACCTATGGCGAGTTCAGCCAGCAGGGCATGGCCTCCTGGTATGGCAAGAAGTTCCACGGCAAGCGTACGGCCAGCGGTGAGCCCTACGATATGTTCAAGCTGACTGCCGCCCACCCCACGCTGCCCATACCCAGCTATGCCAGGGTGACCAGCCTGAGCAACGGCAAGTCGGTGCTGGTGCGTATCAATGACAGGGGGCCATTTCACAAGGGGCGGGTAATCGATCTGTCCTATGCCGCTGCCTATAGGCTGGGCTACCACAATGGCGGCAGCGCCCAGGTCAAGGTAGAGGCGGTTGCGCCTGGCGACACCCAGCCAGCACCCCCGCCCGAGACGGCGCTATTGCAGGCAGTGGAGGCTGCCGCCGGCACCCTGCCGGTGCGCGATGAGCGCACCACGGCGGTGGACCCACTGGCCCGGCTGGCCAGCAACCTGGCAACCGAACCCGTGGCCACACCAGCGATAGAGACCCGTGCCGAGCAGCGCTGGGTGCAGTTGGGCGCCTTCGGCACCCAGACCACGGCCGAGGCCTTCCGCGACAAGGTGACGGGCACGCTGGGCTGGCTACCGGCGCCAGTGGTCGAGAACAGCGGCACCATCTGGCGGGTAAGGGTAGGCCCGTTCGACAGCCGTCAGGCGGCGCAGCAGGCGGCTGACCGGATCGCCAACGAGGCGGATCTGCGGCCGGTGGTGATGCGATAGGGCCTGGCTTAGTCAGCCTGGGTGCTATGTCCGCCGGCCGCCGGTGACGCGGGCAATGCCAGCCAGATCGTCCCAGCTTTGTACCTGGATAAAACCTGCTGCCGCCAGTAAGGCGCGGCTGGGTTCGGCCTGGTCGTGGCCGTGTTCGAACAGCAGCCAGCCACCCTGGGCCAGGTGGCGGGGTGCGCCCTGGATGATACGGCGGATATGGGCCAGGCCGTCGGCCTCGTCGGTGAGGGCGCCACGCGGTTCGAAGCGCAGATCGCCCTCTGCCAGGTGCCGGTCACCATGGGCGATATAGGGCGGGTTGGAGACGATCAGGTCGAATTGCTCACGCCCCAGCGAGCCATACCAGTCGCTCTGCATCAGCTGTATGGGGGTGGCATGGCGCTCGGCATTGCGGGCGGCCACGGCCAGGGCGTCGGCCGAGATATCGACCGCCCGCATGTCCAGCATGGGGCGGTGCTTGCGCAGTGAGACCGGGATGATGCCGGAGCCGGTGCCCAGGTCCAGCGCGCGGCTGGGGGTGTCCAGCGGAATGCGCTCCAGTGCCAGTTCCACCAGCAGCTCGGTTTCCGGCCGTGGTATCAGCACGGCAGGGCTGACTTCGAAATCCAGGCTGAAAAACTCGCGCAGGCCTATCAGGTAGGCTACCGGCTCGCCGGCTTGGCGCCGTTGCAGCAGCGAGTGAAAACGCTCGGCCTGCTCGGGCGACAGCTCGGCCTCGGGCCAGGCGGCCTGGCGGGTGCGGCTCAGGCCGCTGGCGTGCTCCAGCAGCAAGCGGGCCTCCAGTACCGGCATGCCGCTCTGCCGGGCGGCCATGATCAGGCTGGCAACGCTGCTCATGCTGCCGACCTGGCCGGGCGGGCGGCCTGTGAAACCGAGACAAAGCGCTTGCGGTAGAGAAAACCCTGCACGCAGTCGACCTGCAGGCTGCGCGCCAGCGCCAGGTCTTCGGGGCGCTCTATGCCTTCCAGTATCACCTTGCAGTGGCATTCATGGGCGAAGGCGATCAGGTGGGTCAGCGCCGCACGGTTGCGGCTGTCGCGCGCCCGTACCAGCCAGGACCGGTCGAACTTGAACCAGTCCACCTCCATCATTACATCCAGCGAGAGCATGGAGTTGGGCGCACCAATATCGTCCAGCGCCAGCCGTACGCCACGGGCCGAGAAGGCCTGAGCCAGCTGCTGCGATAACTGGGCGTCAGCGACATCGGTATTTTCTATGATCTCCACCACCAGCCCTTCGTGGCCGGCCAGCAGGCCCAGTAGCGGGTCTTCCGCCTCGCTGGCCGTCACGCCATAGGCATCGGGATCAAGGTTGACGAACAGCTGGCTGGCGTCGGCCGGGGCATGGGCCAGTTGCAGCTGCTTCATGTCGTATTCCACCTGGTAGAGGCTCAGCGGGCTGGCGTGCAGGGCATCGAATACCGCCTTGGGTGCCAGCGGCTGGCCATCTGCCGCATAAAAGCGTGCTAGCGCCTCGTAGGCGATGGCCTCGCCGCTGGCGATATCGATGATGGGCTGGTACTCCACCCCGTAGCGCTGATGGCGCATCAGATCCAGCAGCAGGGTGGCCGGCAGGCGGGCTGGCGCAGGGTGGAAGGCGCGGTCTGAGATGGGCGAGAACATGGCGGGATATTACACGAGGGGAGTGGCGCAATTTATAAGCCGGTGGCGGCAGGCGACATGCGGGTTTACCGCCTTGCAGCCTGCACGCCACAGCTGATCGACATGCCGGGCACCTGCCTACATGGCGTTGAGCAGGAACAGGGTGGCCAGACCGTAGAAGATCAGGTTGCCCATGCCATCAGTCATGAAGGTCAGGAACACGCTGGAGCCATAGGCCGGGTCGCGGCCGAAGCGCTCCATCAGCAGCGGTACGAACAGTCCCACGCCGGCAGCGACCTGGAAGTTCAGCATCATGGCGCCGGCCATCACCAGGCCCAGGCCCAACTTGCCGTAGATCAGCCAGGCCACCGTGCCCAGCACGCTGCCCCATAGCGCGCCATTGAGCATGGCGATGCCGAACTCCTTGGCCACCAAGCGGCGGGTACTGGCGGCGGTCACCTGGCCTAGCGCCATGGCGCGGATGATGATGGTGGCGGTCTGCGAGCCGGAGTTGCCGCCGATGCCGGAGATAATGGGGGCCAGTGCGGCCAGGGCGACGATCTGGGCGGTGGTGGCTTCAAAAGCGCCGATCACCCGCGAGACGATGATGCCGGTGACGATGTTGAGTGCCAGCCAGGGCCAGCGGTTCTTGGCCGAGCTCCAGACTGAGCTGAACAGGTCTTCGTCTTCCTTCAGGCCGCCCAGGCTCAGCACCTCGGCTTCCGATTCCTCGCGGATGACGTCCACCATCATGTCCACCGTCAGGCGGCCGATGACCTTGTGGGTGGAGTCCACCACCGGGGCGGATACCAGGTCGTAGCGCTCGAAGGCCTGGGCCGCATCGCCGACGTCCTCGTCGGGCCGGAAGATCACCACCTCGTGCGCCATCACTTCGGCCACACCGCGCTCGGGGTCGGAGATCAGCAGCTTCTTGATGGGCAGCACACCCTTGATGCGCTGGTCGTTGTCCACCACGAACAGCTTGTCGGTATGGTGCGGCAGTTCATCGAAGCGGCGCAGATAGCGCAGCACCACCTCCAGCGTCACGTCGTCGCGGATGGTGACCATGTCGAAGTCCATCACCGAACCCACCTGGTCGTCGGCATAGGACAGCGCTGATTGCAGCTCGGCCCGCTCTTCTTCCTCCAGCGAGCCCATCAGCTCGTGCATCACGTCCTGCGGCAGGTCGGGCACCAGGTCGGCCAGCTCGTCGGTATCCAGATGCTCGGCGGCGGCCAGGATCTCTTCGCGATCCATGTCGGCCAACAGGGTTTCCCGCACCGAGTCGGATACTTCCAGCAGTACATCGCCCTCGATTTCCGGGCGTACCAGCTCCCATACCGTCAGCCGTTCGTCCAGCGGCAGCGATTCAAGGATAAAGGCGATGTCGGCGGGGTAGAGCTGCTCCAGCCGCTTTTCCAGCTCGGTCAGATTCTGCTTGTGCACGATGGTCTCGACCAGCTCGTGCTTGGGCATCTCCTGCTTGTGGATCAGGTTTTCGACCAGCTTGTGGCGGCTAAGGATGCGCAGCACCTGCTGCAGGGTATCCTGCAGGCTTTCCTTGGGCTTGGGGGCGGGTGCGGACATGGCGACCTCGAAACCGGTTCATTAACTGGCTGCGCCACGCACGGTGGCGCCTATGCTGCCTGGCAAATCTTGCGGGCTGTTGCTGTGCCTGGGTCCGGCTGTTGCGGCGCGGCCCCGGCAGCGGTTTTGCGCCCTTGGCGGGGCAGCATGAAAAGCCGCGCGAGTGTAGCATGGGCAAGGCTTGAAACTGACACCGCTGGCCCCTATCTAAGAGGAATTGCCCGGTCGGCCGCTCCATGCGCCCGGCCGACAAGCGCAGACGCCATCAAAGGTGCCAGGGCTGTCGTGACAGATAGCCACAATCGGCTATCCTCCAAGTCCGGGTTCGCCCGTTTCTTTTCCAGACAGGTTCCGCCATGAACGTACCCCGCCTAGCCACCGCCCTGACCGGCCCCCTGCTTGACCTGGAACGCAAGTTCCTTGCCGCCCAGTGCGAGATTGAAGCCTGGTTCCGCAGCCAGTGGCTGGAGCATGCACCGCCGTTCTATGGTTCGGTCGATCTGCGCAATTCCGGCTTCAAGCTGGCCCCGGTGGACATGAATCTGTTCCCCGGCGGTTTCAACAACCTCAACCCGGATTTCACCCCGCTGTGTGTGCAAGCCGTGCAAAGCGCGCTGGAAAAGATTTGCCCCGATGCACGGCGCTTGCTGCTGATACCGGAGAACCATACCCGTAACCAGTATTACCTGCAGAACGTGGCTGCGCTGGCGCGTATTCTGAAACTAGCCGGCCTCAACGTCAGGCTGGGTACGCTGAACCCCGAGATCACCGCCCCCACCACCCTGGAACTGCCCAATGGCGGGACGCTGACGGTGGAGCCGCTGCAGCGCAATGGCCGCCGCGTGGGCCTGCCTGGGTTTGATCCTTGCGTGGTGCTGCTCAACAACGATCTGTCGGCCGGCATTCCCGACATTCTCCGTGATATCGACCAGAACCTGCTGCCACCGCTGCATGCCGGTTGGTTTGTTCGCCGCAAGACCCATCATTTCCGCGAATATGACGGCGTGGCAGCGGAGTTTGGCCAGTTGCTGGGCATAGACCCCTGGTATATCAACCCCTACTTCGGCCAGGTCAGCCAGCTGGATTTCCAGACCCGAGAAGGCGAGGAGCGTCTGGCCGCCGAGGTGGAGCGCATCCTGGGTCTGACGGCCGCCAAGTATCGCGAACTGGGCATTACCGATGCGCCTTACGCCATCGTCAAGGCTGATGCCGGCACCTATGGCATGGGCGTCATGAGCGTGAAGTCGCCCGCCGATGTGATAGGCCTGAATCGCAAGCAGCGCAACAAGATGGCGGTGGTGAAGGAGGGCCTGGAGGTCAGCGACGTGATCGTGCAGGAGGGCGTACCCACCTTCGAGACGCTGGAGGAGGCGGTGGCCGAGCCGGTGGTCTATATGATGGACCGCTTTGTGGTGGGCGGCTTCTATCGCGTCCATACCGAGCGCGGCGCCGATGAAAACCTCAATGCCCCGGGGGCGTACTTCAAGCCGCTGGCTTTCGATACCCCGCTATCGACACCGGACTGCGACGGCAGCCCAGACTGTGCGCCCAACCGCTTCTACGCCTATGGCGTGGTGGCCCGGCTGGCGCTGCTGGCTGCCTCGCGCGAGATCGAAAACACCGAATCGGTGCTGGAGAGTATCAGCATGGCGGCCTAGCCGGCATGCCTGACTGACGCATTGCCGTGCGCCCTGGGCGTGTTTCCGACCCAGGGTCGACTCAAATCCACTCGAGCAGACCAAGCCATGCGTATTGCCTTTCTGGCCGACCCCCTGGATGGGTTCAAGACCTATAAGGATTCCACCTTTGCCATGATGCGCGAGGCCGCCGCCCGTGGCCACACCGTGCTGGCGTTCGAGCAGCGCGACATGCGGGTGCTGGATGGCCGGGTGCTGGCCGACATGCGGGTCATCAGCCTGACCGGCGACGCCCACGACTGGTACCGGGCCGAGCCCGCTACCACCCTGGCATTGCCTGAGGTGGATGCCGTCGTGATGCGCAAGGACCCGCCTTTCGACAGCGAATACCTGTACGCCACCCACCTGCTGGAGGCGGCGGAGCGCCAGGGCGCCAAGGTGTTCAACAAGCCCCGCGCCCTGCGCGACAACAACGAAAAGCTAGCCATACTGCGCTTTCCCCAGTTTATCGCGCCTACCCTGGTCAGCAGCCGTGACGAGGATATCCGCGCATTTCTGGCCGAGCATGGCGATGTGGTGCTCAAGCCCCTGGATGGCATGGGCGGCACCGGTATTTTCCGGCTGCGGCCGGATGACCCCAATCTGGGTGCCATACTGGAAACCCAGACCCGCAACGGCACGGTCAGCCTGATGGTGCAGCGCTACTTGCCGGCCATCAAGGAGGGCGACAAGCGGGTGCTGCTGATAGGTGGCAAGCCAGTGGATTGGTGCCTGGCCCGCATACCCAAGGCCGGCGAGACCCGTGGCAACCTGGCCGCTGGTGGCACCGGCGTGGCCAGGCCCTTGACCGCCCGCGACCGCGAGATAGGCGAGGCGCTGGGCACCCTGCTGGCGGCCGAGGGTTTGTTGTTGGTGGGGCTGGATGTCATAGGCGACACCCTGACCGAAGTGAATGTGACCAGCCCGACCTGTTTCCAGGAAATCACGGCGCAATCCGGCATCCCGGTTGCCGGCCTGTTCATGGACGCGCTGGAAGCCGCCATCCGGGCGTGAGTGCGGGGCGGCGGCAGGAGAGGCGGCGCCTGCTGACAGTACATTTGTCCGCATATAGTGCAGCGCAGCGGGCGGCGGCTGCTAGAATCGTTTCCAACGCGTTTTTTTGAGCTTCGTCATGGTTGGAATCCTGTTGGTGACGCACTATGGCCTGGGCGAGAGCCTGGCCGAGTGTGCTGCCCATGTGCTTGGTCGGCCCTTGCCGCAACTTCGTTATCTGCCGGTGTACCGTAGCGACGACCCAGACGTGGTGCTGGAGCGGGCCAGGGCTTTGCTGGCCGAGCTGGATACTGGCAATGGCGTGCTGGTGCTGTCGGACATCTACGGTGGTACGCCGTCCAATGTGGCCTACCGCTTGATCGAGCCGGGTCGCATCGAAGCGGTGGCGGGGGTGAATCTGCCCATGCTGGTACGTACACTCAATTACGGACATGAATCGCTTGATGTGGTGGTCGGCAAGGCCGTCACCGGTGGGCTGGAAGGCGTGATGTACATGCTGCCGCCCAGCAAGCAGGATTAGAGAGACAGAACACCATGGCGCAACAGGAAGTTGAAATCATCAACAAGCTGGGCCTGCATGCCCGGGCCTCCAGCAAGCTGACCCAGTTGGCCAGCCGCTTTCGCAGCGAGGTCTGGTTGACCCGCAACGGCAAGCGCGTCAACGCCAAGAGCATCATGGGCGTGATGATGCTGGCCGCCGCCAAGGGCAGCCGTATCAGTGTGGAGATAAGCGGCGAGGATGAGGATGCTGCCATGGCAGCCATTACCGAGCTGATTGCCAACCGTTTCGACGAGTCGGAATAGCCCCCATGACCATCACCCTGCACGGCATAGGCATAGGTGGCGGTATCGCCATAGGCCGCGCGCATCTGGTGAGCCATACCGATCTCGAAGTTGCCCACTACGAGATCACGGACGCCGAGGTGCCCGCTGAGATTGCCCGTTTCGATGCGGCGGTGCGGCTGACCCGCAAGGAGCTGGAGCAGCTGTGGGGCAGCATCCCCGAGAACGCCCCGACCGAGCTGGGCGCCTTTCTCAGCCTGCATGTGATGCTGCTGAACGATCACACCATCAGCCGCGAGCCGCGCGACATCATCCAGGCACAGCACTGCAATGCCGAATGGGCGCTCAAGCTGCAGCAGGACAGGCTGCTGGAGCAGTTTGACGTTATCGAAGAGGAATACCTGCGCGAGCGTCGCGCCGATGTGATCCAGGTGGTGGAGCGCATCTTCAAGGCGCTCAATGGCGAAGGGGGCGGCCACTATGTGCCGCCCGAGGACAGCAAGGAACGCATCCTGGTGGCGCACGACCTGTCGCCGGCCGATATGGTGCTGTTCAAGGAAGCCGAGTTCGCCGCCTTTCTGACCGATGTGGGCGGGCCGACCTCGCATACCGCCATCCTGGCGCGCAGCCTGGATATCCCCTCGGTACTGGCGCTGCACCATGCCCGCCAGCTGATACGCGAGGATGAGACCCTCATTGTCGATGGCACGGCCGGCGTGGCCATCATCGACCCCAGCGAAACCATACTGACCGAGTACCGCAAGCGCCAGGCCGGCTATGCCGCCGACCGCAAGAAGCTGCGCGGGCTCAAGACCACCACTGCCAAGACGCTGGATGGCACGGCCATCGAGCTGCACGCCAATATCGAGATGCCTGGCGACGTGGAGCAGGCGCTGGCCAATGGCGCTACTGGCGTGGGCCTGTACCGCTCCGAGTTCCTGTTCCTGGGGCGCGACGACCTGCCGGACGAGGATGAGCAGTATGCCTCCTACAAGGCCGTCATTGAGGGCATGAAAGGTGCGCCCGTCACCATCCGTACCATAGACCTGGGTCGTGACAAGATGCCCAAGTGGGCCGAGGGCGAGATCATCTCTGCCGCCAACCCGGCACTGGGTTTGACCGGCGTGCGCCTGTGTCTGGCCGAGCCGCATATGTTCCGCACCCAGCTGCGGGCACTGCTGCGTGCCGGCCGCCACGGCAAGCTCAAGCTGCTGGTGCCCATGCTGGCCAACCTGGCGGAAGTGAACCAGGTGCTGTTCCACGTGGAGCAGGCCAAGGAAGGCCTGCGCGAGGACGGCATCGAGTTCTCCGACCTGGTGGAGATAGGCGGCATGATAGAAGTGCCCGGCGCGGCCATCACCGTGGGGCATTTCCTCAAGAAGCTGGATTTCGTCTCCATCGGCACCAATGACTTGATCCAGTACACCCTGGCGGTGGATAGAGGCGACGATAGTGTCAGCCATCTATACGACCCTTTCCACCCGGCCGTACTGCACCTGATCGCCCATGTGATCAAGACGGCCGACCAGGCCAATGTGCCGGTGTCGGTCTGCGGTGAGATGGCCGGCGATGTCCGCCTGACCCCCCTGCTGCTGGCCCTGGGTCTGAGGCGCTTCTCCATGCACCCGGCCCAGTTGCTGAACGTGAAACAGATTATCCTCAGTTGCGACCTGCAGAAGCTGGGCGCCCTGCGCCCCATGCTGGAGCAGGCCGCCGATGCCGACCAGGTACGTGAAATGCTCAACGAGGTAGTGGCCTGAGCGCGCCGGCCACCGGGCTACAGCCTGCGTGGCTGGGACGGGTATCCCACGGTGCGGTCTGGACAGGCGGGGCGGCACCCAAGCCGCGAGCGATGCGTAGTCCCGGCATCGTCCCACGCTGGGCAGCAATCAGGCTGGCAGTACCACGCCTACACCTCGCAGCAAGGCCCGCGATGCGCTGTCCACCAGGGGTGACAGCGGCTTGAGCGTGACCCAGGGCTCGTCGCCCAGGGTCATGTGCAGGGCGATCAGGCCATGCAGGGTGCCCCAGAACATCTGCAGCAGTGCGTCAGCATCGCGTTCGGTGATGCTGGGGGTGCCCTCTATCAAGGCCACGAACAGTACGCGGGCGTAGGCGTAGGCATCTTCGTTGGGGTTGCCGTGCTCGGCGGCGGATTCCTCTACGCTTACCGGTGGCGGCGGGCTGATAAAGATGCGGCGGTAGTGCTCGGGCTGGTGCTGGGCAAAATGGGCAAAGCGTTCGGCCATGCCCAGGATGCGCTCGGCCGGGCTGGCGTCAGCCACGTCATGGTCCATCAATTGCCGGGTCAGCTCGGCAAAGTCCTCGTCGGCAATGACGCGCAGCATGGCGGCCTTGTCTTCGAACTGGCTGTAGATGACGCTGGTGGAATACTCGATGCGGCTGGCTATGGCGCGTACGGTGAGCGCTTCGTAGCCCCCTTCGGCGCAGAGGGCGCGGGCGGCATCGATGATTTTTCGGCGCAGGATTTCGCGCTCGCGTTGACGACGTTCGGCGATGGACATGGTGCAGCCTGTGATGCAGAAGATGCTATTTGAGCATTGGGCGGTAGCCGCGTAAACGGTTGGCAGGAATATAAGTATCCTATGTGCATAGGTGCGGTGCTTGCCAAGCTGCTGTTTTAGCGAGGGATTGGGTGTGCCTGCCCGGGAGGGCCTTGCCCCCGCCACGCCGGGCAGCCGGCGCAACGGAGGCAAGGTCGGGCATAACCCTGGCCGGTGGGAGCGGCGCTTACCAACTGTGGCGATACTGCAAGCCCAGGGACCACAGCGACAGGTCGAAATTGCCGCGTACGCGGAACTTCTGTTCAGCGGCAAAGAAAGGGTAGTCGGCCCGGTTGTAGGCGGTATCGGTGTAATCCACGGCGGCATCATCCATGCGCACATAGGCCAGGCCCACATCCAGCTTGCCGGCCTTGCTGGGGCGCCAGCTCAGGCCGGTGGTCAGCCACAGGCGGTCGGCATCAGGGGTGGAGGGATGGCGCCACTGGGCTGAGCGTACCGGGGTCTGGTCCCAGGCCAGGCCGAACTTCCAGTCCATGCTATCGCTCTGCCGCCAGGTGGTACCCAGGCCCAGACGGGTCGTGTCGCGCCAGTTCTGCACCTGTACCTGGTCGGGGGTATTGCTGATCACGGCCCGCAACTCGTCAAAGCGCTTCCAGCCGGTACGGGTCAGGTCGGCCTGCAGCGACCAGGTCGGGCTCAGTGGCAGGTCGGCAGCCAGTTGCAGGCGCCAGGGCAGCTTGACCTTGGCCGTGGCCGACTGGATTTCTGATTCCAGACTCAAGCCCAGGCCGGCTGCCAGCTCGCTGTAGAGTGGCGGAATATCGACCCGATAGTCACCCTTGGCCTTGGGCGTCATGGCGCTGCGAAAGCTGGCTGCCAGGCTGCCGCCGCCTTCCAGCTGGTACAGCAGGCCCAAGTTGGCCCCCCAGCCCCAGCCATCACCCTTGAGCGTGGCCTTGCCGTCTATCACTGGTATGGCCTGCCCCAGCGCCATTTCGGCAATGCTGGCCTCGTAGCGGAAATCCAGCGCCTTGCTGGCCTCGGCATCGACCAGCGTGGCATTGAGACCCAGGCCCAACGATAGCTGGGGGCTGATGCGCCAAGCCAGGCTGGGGCTGATGTTGAGGCCGGTGAGGACGGTGTCGATGGCGGTATAGCGGCCGGCCCAATTGGCATCGAAGCGGGTTTCGCTGCCAAACGGGGCATACACGCCCACACCCAGTACCAGATCGCGGCTCAGGGGCTGGGCATAGAAAAAGCCGGGCACCACGCCACCCCGGCCGCCATCGCTACCACCGCTGCCGCCCACCGGCCGTATCTCACCGGTAGGCGTGCCCAGCATGCTGCTGGTACCTACGGTGCCGGTGGCGCGGTCCACCAGCCAGGTATCGCTGCCGGTGGCATGAAAACGGGCCGAGAAATCCAGGTAGTTGCCAGCCGCCACCAACTGCGGCCCCTGCACCCGTATCAGGGCTGCAGGATTGTGGAAGACGGCGCTGGCGTCGTCGGTGACGGCGGCGGCGCCAGCCCAGGCATTGCCCATGCCGGCGGCGCCCTGTTCATCCAGGGCAAAGCCGCTGGCCTGTACGGTGGGTAGCAGGGCCAGCGCCACCAGGGTGGCCAGGGTCTGTTGCTGCTTCATGTGTGCTCCTCGTTATTGTTGGTGTGTGATTGCGATCATGCGGTCTTGTCGCGGCCTTGCCCGGTAAAGGGACAAGGCCGTGCGTGGTTGAGGCTCTTAATAGACGGTAAAGCTGCGGCTGCTGCCCGAGAGCCCGTAGATCTGGCCGTTCCAGCCATTCTTGTAGTTACCCAGGTGGACAATCCGGTACTGCCCCGGCGCGGTATCCAGTGGTATCTGCCACTGTATGCGGGCCTGCGAAGTGCCCCATACCGGGTCTATGCGTACCCAGTGGTAGCGCGTGCTCCAGTCGTCGTCGCTGGCCACCCGGCGCCAGCTGCTGCCGTCCCAGCGCTCGATACTGACAAAGGTGTTGTTGCGGCGCAGGTTGTTCTTGGGGTGGCCAGTCCAGAACCAGGCTTCAGCCGTCTGGCCACGGCTGTAACTGGCCGCCGCATCGCGATCCAGCTGGCCGAACGATTTGAAGATAGGCGTGTTATCCAATACCACGCCGGTCTGCAGGCTCATCTGGTTGCCGGAGAGATCGCGCGGTTGCGGGCCTGCGGCGACTGCCTGGCCATTGCGCAGGGCTGTGGCCAGATCCTGGTACAGCTGGGCATAGGCCGGCAGGGTGCGGCGGCCAAAGTGGGTGGAGGCCCCCTCGTAATGCTGGGCGTCATACTCCTCCGGGGTGGCCACATAGCCGGCATAGGCATTGGTATAGCCGGCAAAGATCACATTCCCCAGCGGCAGCCCCATGGCCTGGGCCACGGTCTCGCGCACACGGCGGCCGGCCATGACGGTGAACTCGCCTGGCCCGGCCACGATGGCCAGCTGGCCTATGCGCGCCACCGATACCGGCAGCACTTCAGGCGTCCAGGGGAAGGGCTTTTGCAGGCCGGTGGCGATCATGATGGGTTTGGGGGCCTGGCAGTCCTCCACCGCCTTGGGTGCACCGAACAGCGCGCCGCCCAGTTGGGCCAGGAAGGGGTTGCTGGTCAGGTCGCCTTCGTTGAAGCCGTCCTCGCCCCGGCCGTCCTCGGTACCGGCGGCAAAGGCACGGCCCAATGCGGCCGGGCAGGTCTGGCCACCGCCAAACTCAGGCCGTAGCGCAACCTGCGAGAGATTGGCGTATTGCTGGCGGTAGTCCACCGGCCCGCTCACCAGCTCGCTGGCGCCATTGAACAGGCTGAGGGCACGGCCGGCCTGGCGCTCGCCCAGCAGCCGGGTGTTCTCGTATTCATTGCTGGTGGGGCCGTTACCGTCCAGCCACAGGTTGGGCGTCATATCGCCTGCATTGCTCTGGGCGAAGGCGGCGACAAAATCGTTGCGGCCCTGCTTGCCGTAGACCTGTTTCTCTATGTATTGGGCGGCATAGCCCTTGTTGTCGCCGGAGATCAGGGTATTGCCGGGATGCATGGAGACGCCGTGGGTGGCGAACCAGCTGATCAGCCCGACATCGCGGCCGCCCTGGCTGAAGCGCAGCACGGTCATGGTGGGGTCTATGCTGTGCTGCCAGCGGCTGCGCTCGGTCGCCGGGTTGCGCTCATAGGCCGGTAGCGAGCGGTTGGCGCTGGCATCGAACAACTCGCCCCGTGCCACCCTGATCTCGCCGGGCTTGAGGTCGGCATCGGCAGCCACGATGGCTTCGACTATGCCGTCGACCGCAGCATGGAAGGTGGTGGCGTTGTAGCCCAGGGTGGTGAAGTTATACAGGGCGTAGTGCGAGAAACCGCCAGGGCCGGCGTGGGTATGGGTGGCCGACAGCAGCACGTTCTCGCGGGTATAGCGGTTGCCGAAGCGGGCCTGCAGGCGGTTCAGCACCGCCTGGTGCACGCCCTGGAACACCATGCCCAGGTCGTTGTTGACGAATACCAGGCGGCGGCCTGCTTCATCCTGCACCACAAAGGCTCGCGCCCATTGGCGCATGTGGATGCCGGCGGTTTTCTGGTCCAGCTTGGCATAGCCCATCATGCCGACTTCTGCCGCCTCGCCGGTGATGTCGGCCTTGCCCCGACCAACCAGGTATCCCGCCTGGGCAGGCAGGGTCAGGAACAGTGCGACCAAGCATAGCCAGCGGCCGGAACGCTGTTTGAAAGCATGCATGACGTGTCTCCTTTGTGTGTTTGTGTAACGATGTTATGAATCACGTTTTGGATTTGTCAAACCCCAATTTGATTACGCAAGTAATTGATGTAAAAGCGCAAATTTTGTTGCGATGCAACAGAAATGGTGGCTTGCGCAATACAAAGGTTTTGTGGGATAACATCGTTACAAGAAGGGGAAGAGGAGAGGCGAGTGCAAAGCGATTACGACGCTATCGTGATAGGGGCCGGGGTAGGCGGGGCCAATGCTGCCGCCGAGCTCGCCACCGCCGGCTGGCGCTGCCTGGTCATAGAAGCGGGGGCCTACCATTCGCGGCAGGACTACCCGCGTGGCGAGCTGGACGGCAATACCCGGCTGTTCTGGCATGGCGGCATGGAGCTCAACCGCAGCGCCAGCATCGCCATGCTGCGGGCACGGGTGGTGGGCGGGGGTTCCATCGTCAACCAGGCCCTGCTCGATGAGTTTGACGATGTCGCGCTGGACGACTGGCGTGAGCGTACCGGCTTTGCCTGGCTGGACCAGGCGGGCATGGCCCCCTGGTATGCCCGCGCCCGTGGCGCTTTGCAGATACAGACCGTGCCGCTGGTGCATGCCAACCGTAATGCCCAGCTGTTCAAGCAGGGCTTTGAGCAGTGTGGCTATCAGTGCGCCCCGCTGCAGCGGGGGCAATCGGGCTGCCGGCATGAAGAGGGCAACGACTGCATAGAGTGCCTGTACGGCTGCCGGCTGGACAGCAAGCAATCGACGCCGCTGACCTCGTTACAGACCGCGCTCAAGGCGGGCGCCAAGCTGTTGACCCAGTGTGAGGTCGAGCGGGTGAGCGAAGCCCCCGGCCGGGTAACGGTGCAGGCCAGGCTGGCCGATGGTCGGCCACAGACCTTCCGTGCAGGCCAACTGGTGCTGGCTGCCGGCACCCTGGGCAGCAATACCGTGCTGTTGCGCTCGGGCTATGCTGCCCAACTGCCCAGGCTGGGGCAGGGCTACTACTGCCACCCGCAGTTCATGTACTTCGCCCATTACCGCGAGCCTGTCCTGGCCCACAAGGGGCCGTTCCAGGCCTACAAGTCGGATGATGCCGGGTTCAGGCGGCAGGGTTTCAAGCTGGAAAACGTGTTTTCGCCCCCCATAGGCACCGCCCTGCTGCTGCCGGGCATGGGTGTGGCCCATCAGGCCGACATGGCCGCCATGCGCCACTACGCCTGCATAGAAGTCGCCGTGCGTGACAGCCATCCAGGCCGGCTCAGCTTGGGCCAGGGCGGGCGGCTGCAGATAGACAAGGAACTGGACGCCGAGGACCAGCGCCGCGCAACGGCGGGCTACCAGGCGGTGCAGCGGATATTCCAGGCGACCGGCGCCGAGCGTGTGCTGCCAGGCCGCTTTGGCATAGGCCTGCACCTGATGGGCGGCCTGGGTTTTGCCCGCCGGCCCGAGGAGGGCTGCGTGGGTGAGGACTACAGGCTGTTCGGCAGCCGGCGTATTCAGGTGGCCGATGCCAGCCTGTTCCCCAGTGCGCCCGGTATCAACCCCTCGCTCACCATCATGGCGCTGGCACGCCGCCTGGGGCGACAGATGGCGGAGGCAGCGTGATGCGGCGTGAATCATCCTTGCACCTGGCTGCCACCTTGGGCAGCGTCTATTTCAGCGCCCGCCAGCTACGCGGCCTGAACCGGCTGGGCGATGGCTATTGCCCCGGTGGTGACGGCCTGCCCAGTTTCAGCGCCAGCGGCGCTGGCTGGCAGATAGACCGCCTGGCCGAGGCCATGCACCCGCAGGACAGGGCCGACCTGGGCCTGCTGCTGGATGTGGCGGCCAGCCTGCCCCGCCCCCTGCTCGCCGGCCTGCTGCGCCTGTTCAACCAGGCCGAGCACCTGCGGCTCACCCCCTTGCGGTTGGCCCGGCTGGGTGCGGCAGGGGTGGTCTACTCGCTTTACTACGGCTTTGCCGGCCCCGGCGGCACGCAAGTGCGCGACCGCCTGGGCTGGGATGCCGCCATACGAACCCACATACCGGGAGAACCCGTGATGAACCAGCTCGTGCGCGATGCCGCGCCAGACCTTGCCGTGGACACCACCGAAGTGGCCGCCGTCTTCGACCGTGCCCGCGCCGCCCAACCTGCCATCGCCGCACTGGGGCTGCCGCAGCGGCTGGCGCTGCTGGACCGGCTGGGCCAGGTGGTACTGCGGCGGCGTGAAGAGATCATCGCCCGGGTGAGCCAGGAGACAGGCAAGTGCGCCAGCGATGCCCTGCTGGGCGAGATATTCGCGGTCATCGACAACCTGGAATACCTGCGCCGACATGCGGCCGCCGTGCTGGCCGACCGCAAGATGCCCACGCCGCTGGCCATGCTGGGCAAGCAGTCGCGGGTCTGGTACGAGCCGCTGGGCACCATACTGGTGATCGCGCCCTGGAACTACCCCTTCTACCAGGCCATCGTGCCCATCAGCATCGCCTTTGCCGCTGGCAATGCCGTGGTACACAAGCCATCGGAATACACCCCCCTGGCCGGGCTGGTGGAATCCATCCTGGCCGAAGCCGGCTTTGCGCCGGACTGGGCACAGGTGGTGTACGGCAATGGCCAGATAGGCAGCGCTTGCCTGGCGCAATCGCCCGACAAGCTGTTCTTTACCGGCAGCATCGCCACCGGCAAGCGGGTGATGGCCCAGGCCGCCGAGCTGCTGGTGCCGGTGGAGCTGGAGCTGGGCGGCAAAGACCCCATGCTGGTGTTTGCCGATGCCAATCTGGAGCGCGCCGTGGCCGGTGCCATGTGGGGGGCGTTCACCAATACCGGGCAGAGCTGTACCTCGATTGAACGCTGCTATGTGGCACGGCCGCTCTACGAGCGCTTTGTGGCGCGCCTGGTGGAGCAGACCAGCAAGCTGACCCTGGGCACCGGGCCAGACCATGATATCGGCAGCATGACCACGCCCATGCAGATCGCCATCGTGCGCGAACACCTGGCCGATGCCCTGGCCAAGGGCGCCATGCAGCATACCGGCCTGGATTGGGATGGCGTCAGCCCGGCCATTCCCCCCATCGTGCTGACCCAGGTGAACCACGAGATGCGGGTGATGCAGGAGGAGAGCTTTGGCCCCTTCCTGCCGGTGATGGCGTTCGACAGCGAGGCGGAGGTGGTGCGGCTGGCCAATCAGACCATCTACGGCCTGTCGGCCTGCGTCTGGGGCGGCGACAAGGCCCAGCTGGAGCGCGTGGCGCGGCAGCTCAAGGTGGGCAATGTCTCCATCAACAACCACATGATTACCGAGGGCAACCATGCCCTGCCCTTTGGTGGCGCCAAGCAGAGCGGCATAGGCCGCTTCAAGGGCGAGGACGGCTTGCGCGGCTTCTGCAATACCAAGGCCGTGATGGTGGACGGCAACTCGGCCAAGATCGAGGCCAACTGGTATCCCTTCACCAGCGCCAAATACCAGGCCTTGGACAAGATGACGGTGGCCAGCCGCATGCGCGGCCTGGCGGGCATTATCCGCTTTGCCCTGGCAGGACTGCCGCTGGAATCCCTGGCCAACAAGCTGGGGCGCAAGGGTCGCCAGCCATGAAGCGGGCTGCCGCCATGCCGCCGCAAGCCAGCCAGCCGCAGCACCAACGCTATGCCAGCCTGTTGGATGCGGTGCGCGGCGAGCCCCTGCCCTGCGCCTTGATTGATCTGGACGCATTTGACCGCAACCTGGCTGCCATGGCGGCACGGGCCGGCGGCAAGCCCATACGGGTGGCCAGCAAGTCGCTGCGGGTGCCGGCCCTGCTCAAGCGGGCGCTGGCCTTTGGCCCGGCCTATGGCGGCCTGCTCTGCTACAGCGTGGCCGAGGCTGTTGCCCTGGCCGAACAGGGGCTGGACGACTTGCTGGTGGCCTACCCCACCTGCCAGCCCCAGGCGCTGACCCGCCTGGCCCAGGCTGTTGCAGCTGGCCGCAGTATCGTTGCCATGGCCGATAGCGAGGCGCATCTGGCGGCCTTGCAGGCGGCTGCCCAGCAGGCCGGCACCACGCTGGAGATTGCCTTTGATCTGGACATGAGCCTGGACCTGCCCGGCCTGCACTTTGGCGTTTACCGCTCACCGCTCAATACCCCGGCCAAGCTGCTGGCCCTGCATACCCACCTTGCACGCCACGACCGCCTGCAACTGGTGGGGCTGATGGGCTACGAGGCCCAGATAGCCGGCCTAGGCGAGGCTGTCCCCGGCAAGGCGTTGGAGAATTGGGTGGTGGCCCGCCTCAAGGCCTGGGCCATACCGCGCATTGCCGCCCGCCGCCAGGCCATGGTTGCGGCCTTGCAGCTGGAGGGCGCCCAACTGCGTTTCGTCAACGGCGGCGGCACTGGCAGCCTGGAGAGCACTGCCCAGGATCTCAGCGTGACCGAGCTGGGCGCCGGCTCCGGGCTCTATACCCCGGTCCTGTTCGATCACTTCCGTGGTTTTCAGCACGAGCCCGCCGCCTTCTTTGCCCTGGAAGCTTGCCGCAGTGCCGGTGCCGGCAGCATCACCTGCCAGGGCGGTGGCTATATTGCCTCCGGCGCCATCGAGGCCCGCAAGCAACCCCTCCCGGTCTGGCCCCCTGGCCTGCGCCTGCTGGGCCAGGAAGGCCTGGGCGAAGTCCAGACCCCCTTGTTCGGCGAGCGCTTGCCGGAGGTAGGCAGCCCCGTACTCTTCCGCCCAGCCAAGGCAGGGGAATACCTGGATCGCTTTGATGAAGTCCTGCTGGTACGGGGCGGCAGCATCGTTGACCGGGTGCCGACCTATCGTGGATTGGGATGGCGCTTTTTCTGAAGGGCCGACGACTCAGGCTGCGCTGATGCCCTGGGCCCAGGAGGCTGGACTGCCGTCGTTCAGGTGCCGGATGATCTCGTGCGCATAGATCAAGGTGGGCCGGCCGGCGGCATGCCATCGGCCGGCCCAGACGGGGATACGTTCAGATATCGCCTTCGGCCAGGTTGCCGTTTTCTTCCAGCCAGGCCCGGCGGGACGAGGCTTCGCCCTTGCCCATCAACATGGTCATGATGCGGCGGGTATCGTCCTCGGCTGCGTCGAAATCAATCTGCAGGGTACGGCGGGTATCGGGGTTCATGGTGGTCTCGAACAGCTGTTCGGCGTTCATTTCACCCAGGCCCTTGAAGCGGCTGATACCCCAGCTGCCCTCGCGCACCTTCTCCAGCCGCAGCTTGTCCAGCACGGCTTCCAGCTCGCCATCGTCCAGCGCATAGAACTTGCGTGGCGGCTTGCTCTTGCCTGAGCCCGGTACGTCTATCCGGTACAGCGGCGGCTGGGCGATATGGATATGGCCATGCTTGACCAGCTGCGGAAAGTGCCGGCAGAACAGGGTCAGCAGCAGTACCTGGATATGCGAGCCATCCACGTCGGCATCGCTCATGATCAGGATGCGGCCATAGCGCAGCCCACTGAGGTCTATGGTGCTGTCCAGCTTGTGCGGGTCCACGCCTATGGCCACCGCGATATCGTGGATTTCGTTGTTGCCGAATAATTCGCCGGCATCGACTTCCCAGCTGTTGAGCACCTTGCCGCGCAAGGGCAGGATGGCCTGGAAGTCCTTGTCCCTGCCCTGCTTGGCGCTGCCGCCGGCCGAATCACCCTCGACCAGGAACAGCTCGCGCCGGCCCACATCTTCGCTGGTGCAGTCGGTCAGCTTGCCCGGCAGCACGGCCACCCCGCTGGTCTTCTTCTTGATGACGGTCTTGGCCGCCTTCATGCGGCTTTGGGCCTGGCGTATCGCCAGCTCGGCCAGCTTCTTGCCGTAGTCCAGGTGTTCGTTCAGCCACAGCTCGAACGGATCGCGCACCTGGGTAGATACCAGCCGCAGGGCATCGCGGCTGGATAGCCGCTCCTTGGTCTGGCCCTGGAACTGCGGGTCCAACACCTTGGCGCTCAATACAAAGGAGGCCCGCGCAAACAGGTCTTCCGGCAGCAGCTTGACGCCCTTGGGCAGCAGGTTGTGCAGGTCGATGAAATTCTTGATGGCATTGAATACCCCATCGCGCAGACCCGTCTCATGGGTGCCGCCCGAAGGGGTGGGGATCAGGTTGACGTAGCTCTCACGGGCAATACCGCCCTCTTCCGTCCAGGTAATCACCCAGGCGGCGCCTTCGCCGGTAGAGAAGCTCTCGTTGGCCTCGGCGATATAGCGCTCGCCACGGAACAGCGGCACGATCAGGTCGGCACCGCTCAACTGCTCGTTCAGGTAGCCGGTCAAGCCGTCCGGATAGGTCCAGCTCTGGGTATCGCGGCTGCCATCCTTCTTCTCGATGGTCAGCGTGACGGTAATGCCGGGCAGCAGCACCGCCTTGGAGCGCAGGATATGCGCCAGCTCGCCCATGGGGATGGCTGGCGTATCGAAATACTTGGCATCGGGCCAGCAGCGCACGGTCGTACCGGTGTTCTTCTTGCCCACTTCCTTGACGATGGCTAGCGGCTCGATCACAAAGCCATCGCCAAAGGCCAGTGCATGCTCGGCGCCATCGCGCTTGACCCGTACTTCCAGCCGGGTGGAGAGCGCGTTGGTGACGCTGACGCCCACGCCATGCAAGCCGCCCGAGAAGCTGTAGGCTCCGCCGTCCTTCTTGTTGAACTTGCCGCCCGCATGCAGTTGGGTGAACACCACTTCCACCGTAGGGACACCCATTTCCGGGTGTATGCCCACCGGTATACCCCGGCCATCGTCGGCCACGCCGATGGAGCCATCCTGGTAGACCACCACCTCGATACTCTTGGCGTAGCCTGCCAGCGCCTCGTCGGCGGCGTTGTCTATGACTTCCTGGATGATATGGAGCGGATGTTCGGTACGGGTGTACATGCCGGGCCGGTGTTTTACCGGCTCCAGACCCTTGAGTACCTTGACGGAGGATTCGTCGTATTGCGGGGCGGCGGCCATTACGGTCTTTCTATTGCTGCAGTTGCGCGGAGTCTAGGGGCGCGAGCCTGCCGGGGCAAGTCCGGCGGGCGCCCTGGGTGTAGCGGGTCTTGATAGAAGCGGTTCAGCCTGGCCCTCCCCGCCTGGGGTAGGCCAGGCAGGGGCGGCGGGTGGGGCTTACTGCGGCGTGCCACCCAGCACGATATTGAATTCACGGCCCGGCTCCAGCGCCAGCATGGGCAGCAGGGTCTCGCTGCTGCGCACTTCACGCACGGCATCGCCTTCCACCCTGGGCGCCTTGTCGCCACCCATCAGGTCGTCGGTCAGCCCCATCGAGGCACGGCCCAGAGCCGATTTGGCGGCCCGCTGCAGGAAATTCTGCTTGGCTTGCGCACCCACCCCCATCAACAGCAGATCCTTGGCGGTCTGCCCCCACAGCAAAGGCGCCTTGATGCCATTGCGGGCATCCTTGTCCGCCGCAAAGCCACGCACGGCCCGGCTGGCGATCTCGCGCCCCTGGCCATCAAAGCAACGCAACAGGCGCGGCTGCACGGTAATCCGCTCAGACGCCAGATTGGCCCAGCCCTCGGCCTCGAACACACACTCGCTGGCACCTTGCACCGGCTGCGGCAGCCGCGCCAGATCGGTCACCTTGAGGATGAACTGGGCCGGCGTAGCCTGGCCGCTCAGGCCCGCCGCCACATCGGCACCAATCAAGGTGCTGACCGGCACCCCCCGCGCCCAGGCCGGCGGCAACTGCACCGGTGCGGCGGCAGGCTGGTCGGCAGCGTGCAGCAAGGGAGATAGCAACAGGGCGGCAAGTAGGCTAGGCAGGTGGCGCATGGCGGTATCGATGGCTTAGGCGTAATGGAGCCCAGATAGTAGACCAGGCGAGGCAAAGCAGAAAGCTAGTGCGGGACTGGATTTTGTTTAGTAGGTTGCCTGAACAGGGGGGTGTTTCCCAGCGTGCATGCACTAGCAGCGTGGCATCACGTTCAAGTCTGGCTTGCAGCGCGGTGCGGTCAAAGAGTGCTGCAGGCCTCCATAGTGGCGCGATGTATTGCAGACACGACTCGGCGCATGTATTCGAAGTCCAAGTCGTTCAGCGCAACGATATGCAGATTCATGGTGGTAACGACGTCCCCGTGCTTGATGTTGAATGCTTTGCCATCCGCATGGCCAAGCATTTTGTCTCTCGCGTTCTTACAGGCAGTAACGAACTCATCGTACTGTTTTTTATCGTCTCTGGTGGTAAACACGCTTGAGGTGATGCGCTCCAGGTATTCCTTGCGGAAAGCGTTATCGTTACTTGCGACGTTTCCGGGGTCACTGTTTCCCGGGCCGGAAACCTGGCAGAAGAGAATGACAGCAAGCATTCTTAAGTATTCACTCAGCTGTGAGCAGTGAAGGCTTGACGGGAATTCCTTGGAGCATCGACGTTGAAAATCACGGATATCGGAGAGTAAGAGAGGACGTGCAGAACCGCCGTCCTTTGCCAAGCGGTCTTGTTGTTGTGCCTTGCTCCAATCGCTATCTTTGGCGCGGGCGCGCTCCGAGTCTCGCTCCTGTACAGTCAACTGATCGAGAGCCAGTATCCGCTCGCACTCTTCAAGTGCTGCAGCATATAGGCTGAGTCTGCCTAATGTGGCCTGGGTGGATTGTGCGGCGTCCATGAACTGCCTCCATTCCCTCCGAGTTTAGTTTGGTTACACCGCTGCTGCTCGGAGGAAGGGCTATGCCCATTGACTGCTATTGACTGTTGGGGTGCGTGCCACCCCACGCGATCTGTTTGCTCAGTAGCTGCGACGCGCTTGGATTCAGGCTACTTGCAGGAAGTGCGGCTTAATCCCTACGGGAGTGCGCTGGGCCAGATCAAAAACCAAAAGGCCCTAGGTGCTTTCGCGCCTAAGGCCTTGATGTTCTTGGTTGCGGGAACAGGACTCGAACCTGTGACCTTCGGGTTATGAGCCCGACGAGCTGCCAACTGCTCCATCCCGCGACAGAGAGGAAAGATTATGTCGGATACTTGATGGGTCGTCAAGCACTGTGTGCAATTAAATGTCAGACGGTCCAGTTTACCCAGCCTGTGTAGGCGGTGAGCAACACCACAAAGCCGAAGGCGATGCGGTACCAGGCGAAGACCACGAAGGTGTGGCTGGCGATAAAGCGCAGCAGGGCGCGTACGGCGATCAGGGCGAAGACGAAGCTGGCGACCAGGCCGACACCGAACACCGGGATGTCTTGTGCGGTCATGACGGGCAGGTGCTTGTACAGGCTATAGAGCGAGGCGGTGCCCAGTACCGGGATGCCGAGGAGGAAGGAGAATTCGGTGGCGGCCTGGCGGGACAAGCCGAAGAATAGCCCGCCTATGATGGTGGAGCCGGAGCGGGAGGTGCCCGGTATCAGGGCCAGGCATTGTGCCAGGCCGACCTTGAGGGCCATGCCGGGGGTGATGTCGTCCATGGTCTGGGCGCTGATGCTGTGCTGGCGCTTTTCGGCCCACAGGATGATGAGGCCGCCCACGATAAAGCTGATGGCCACGCAGATGGGGTTGAACAGCACGGCCTTGATCTGGCTGCCGAACAGCTTGCCCAGCGCCAAGGCCGGTATGGCGGCGATGGCAAGGTTGAGCAGCAGTTGCCGGCCAGGGCCGGGCTGGCGGGCGCCGGCTGCGGCCTGTATCAGCCGGCTGCGGTATTCCCAGGCCACGGCCAGGATGGCACCCAGCTGGATGAAGATTTCGTAGACGTCGCGTTTTTCCTTGTCCAGGAAATCCAGCAGGTGGCCGGTCAGTATCAGGTGGCCGGTGCTGGAGATGGGCAGGAACTCGGTGAGCCCCTCGACGATGCCCATGATGAGCGACTTGAACAGCAGCAGAAAATCCATGGCGGGGTGGTCTTGCAAGGTAAGGAGTTAGGGGGCAATGCCACGGCTGGTTGCCGTGGGAGGGCATGGTAGGGAGCTTGCACCGCTTCATCAAGCCTGCCCTGCCGGGTGCTGTGGGCAGGGTGGCCGTGGGCTGTCAGCCGCTGCCGGATATATTATCCGGGGCGCCGATACCCGGTGTTGGGTGCTGTGGATTATCGTCTAGACTGGATTGAACCCGCTCGATTAGAGGTGGGGTCGAGCCTGGAGTTTCCTACATGATCAAGCGTGTTCCCTCCAAAGAACTCAAGGTCGGGATGTATATCCACGACCTGGGTGCCGACTGGTCCCAGCACCCCTTCATGCGCTCGGCGTTTCCGATCAAGTCGGAAAAAGAAATAGAAACCATCATCAAGTGCGCCATTCCTGAAGTCTACATCGACACCGACCGGGGCCTTGATGTTCCCGATGCGCCTACCCAGGAAGAAGTGCAGACTGCCCTGCAGGCCGAGATGATCGCCATTGCTGAGAGCGAGCCTGCCCCCCGTATACGGATATCGACTGCCGAGGAAATGGGGCGTGCCCGCGCCATCAAGAGCCAGGCCGCCAACCTGGTGCGCAATGTGATGCAGGATGCGCGGCTGGGCAAGGCAGTCAATATGGAGGCGGTGGAGCCGGTGGTGGCAGGCATCACCGAGTCGATACTGCGCAATTCCGGTGCGCTGATCGGGCTGATGCATATCAAGAACAAGGACGACTATACCTTTCTGCATTCGGTCAGTGTCTGTACCTTTATGGTGGCGTTCTGCCGCTCGGTCGGGCTGGATGCCGAGACCACCCGGCAGGCGGGCCTGGGCGGTCTACTGCACGATACCGGCAAGGCACTGGTGCCGGACGGCATACTGAACAAGCCGGGGCGGCTTACCGACGAGGAGTTCGAGATCGTCCGCCGCCATCCGCGCGACGGCTACGAGATACTGCTCAAGACCCCAGGCGTGGGGCCGATTCCGCTAGATATCACCCTGCACCACCACGAACGGGTGGATGGTTCGGGCTATCCGGACAAACAGGCGGCCGACCAGATCAGCACGCTGGCCAAGATGTGCGCCATTGTCGATGTCTACGACGCCATTACGGCAGACCGCTGTTATCACAAGGGCATGCCGCCCACGGATGCGCTGCGCAAGATTTTCGAATGGAGCAAGTTCCATTTCGAGCCCGACCTGGTCAAGGCCTTTATGCGCTGCGTCGGCATCTATCCGGTAGGCACGCTGGTGCTACTGGAAAGCGGCCGGCTGGGCCTGGTGACCGAACACAATGAAGAAAGCCTGCTACAGCCCAAGGTCAAGGTGATCTTCGATACCAAGAAGGGCTATCTGCCGCCGACCGAGATTGATCTGGCCAAGCCTACTGGCAAAACGGGGGCGGACAAGATCGTCAGCCATGAGAGCCCGTCCAAGTGGAAGATCGATACCCAGCGGTTTCTGTAGACCTAGTGTAGTGGCCACCTTGCCGCTGGGGTGAACTCGCCGGTTTCCCGCTCCAGCCAGCCCAGATAATGCATGGCTTGTTCGCGGCTGTTGCCGCACATCTCCTGGCTGGGCTGCAGCCCACTGCAGACGGCCGGCCGCTCGGGTTTGCCGAACAGTTTGCATAGATCGCGCTCATCCAGCTGCACGCAACGCTCCCCCGCCCGCTTGCCATGGGGCATGCCGGGTATGGGGGAGGAGATCGACGGCGCGATGCAGCAGGCGGCGCAGCCCAGGCGGCATTCCATCATTTGCCCAACCTGTCGCCATAGTTGACCAGCAATACGCCAACCACCACCAGCAGGGCACCCGCCAGCCGTGCGGGCGAGACCTCGCGCACGGCCAAGCCTAGCCAGCCGTAGCGGTCAAACAGCAGGGACAGCAGTATCTGGCCGGCGATGATGAGCGACAGCATGGCCGCTACGCCTATGCGTGGGGCCAGCAGGGTGGTGCCAAAGACAAACAGGGCGCCCATGAGCCCGCCGCTGAGCTGCCAGCCGCTGACCTGGCCCAGGCCCGCCAGGCCGGACCAGCGTTGGCCGGTCAGGGCGGCGATCAGCAGCAGGGCCAGGGTGCCGACGGCGAAGGACAGCAGTGCGGCCAGCAGAGTGCTGCCGCCGATCTGCAGCTTGAGCTGGTTGTTGATGGCGGCCTGCAGCGGCACCACACAGCCTATGGCGAAGGCAAATAGATAGTAAAGCGTAGTCATGTGGCGTAGGAGGGTTAGTCGAGCAGGCCTTCGGCACGCAGGGCGGCCTGCACGGCGGGGCGCTGGGCCACGCGCTGCATATAGTCTCCCAGATGCGGCCAGGGGGCCAGGCTGATTTTGAGGAAGTTGCACCAGTTGACGCAGGTGAACAGATAGCCGTCGGCCACGGTGAAGGTATCGCCCATCAGGTACTGGTGCTGGCCCAGGTGCTGATCCAGCCAGCCGAACCATTGCTCCAGCCGGGCTTGTGCGGCGGCGCGTGTCTCGCCTGGGGCGCTGGGGTTCCAGAGCGGGCCGAAGGCTTTGTGTATCTCGGTGCCGATAAAGGTAAGCCATTCCTGCAGGCGATAGCGGGCCATGCTGCCATTGGGCGGTGCCAGCTGGCTGTGTGCTTGCTGGTCGGCGATGTATTGGACGATGGCCGGGCCTTCGGTCAGCGTGGCGCCATCATCCAGTATCAGGGTGGGCACATAGCCCTTGGGGTTGATGGTGTAGAAGTCGGTGCCATCCTGGGTCTGGTGGTTCTTGAGGTTGACCCTGACCAGTTCGACCGGTAGCCCGGCCTCACGCAGGGCGATATGGGGGGAGAGCGAGCAGGCGCCGGGGGAGTAGTAGAGCTTCATGGCTGGGGATATCCGGGTGAGGGGGTTAGCGTAGGGTATCGGAGACGACGGGTTTGTAAGCCATGACCCGATTGCGGCCCGCTGCCTTGGCGGCATAGAGGGCCTGGTCGGCTTCTTTCAGCAGGCTTTCGATATCGGGCGACAGTTCGTTGGACCGGGTGCAGCCCACGCTCATGGTGATCGGCAGGGCCTGACCATCCTCCAGCAGGATGGGCTTGCTGGCCAGTGCATTGCGCAGTCGTTCGGCTGCCTCCAGCAGGCCGGCTTCGGTCTCTTCGGGCAGCAGGACGGCGAATTCCTCGCCGCCCAGGCGGCCAAACAGGTCGGTTTCGCGCAGTTCGCCCTGCATGCGCTCGGCAAATCGTTGCAGCACCTGGTCGCCAGCATCATGGCCGTGGGTATCGTTGACTGCCTTGAAATGATCCAGGTCCAGCATCAGCACGCCTACCTGATGGCCGTAGCGTACGGCGCGCAGCCATTCCAGCTGTGCCCGCTCCAGAAAGTAGCCGCGATTGGGCACGCCGGTGAGTGGGTCGAGGGTGGCGCGGCGCCAGAGTGATTCCTGTGCCTGCTTGCGCTCGCTGATATCGGTGAGGTTGACGAAATAAGCCCGCTCGCCCTGGTATTCGATAACTGAGCCGGACAGCGCTACCCAGTAGCTGTCGCCATTGGGGCGGCGGAACTTGAGTTCGTAGTCGGTGAGCGACTGGCGGGCGGCCAGCTGCGCGGTGATCTCCACATGGTGCTCGGGTCGTAGGTAGAGCTGGGTCAGCGGCTGGCCTACCAGCGATTCGACGGGCAGGCCGCATAGCTCGGCGGCAGCCTTGTTGGCCTGCAGGATGATGTCGCCGTCTGCCCGCACCAGCATCAGCGGGCGCGAGATGGTTTCGATGGCGCGCACGATATGGGCATCCTGCTCCTGCAGCCGTTGGGCGCCCAACTGCAGTGCCAGCGCCAGCTTGGCCTCGCGCCAGCCGCGCCAGATCATGGCCAGGCCAAAGCACAGCAGGACCAGCAAGGTACTGACATAGGCGCCGGCCTTCAGGCGCCAGTCGCCGTAGTAGGCATGCTCGGGCTGGCCCACCAGCACGATGAAGGGAAAATGCTCCAGCCGGCGGAAGGTATAACCCCGCTCCACGGCATCGTAGGGGGAACGGGTAACGGTATAGCCGGTACTGCGGCCGTCGACCCAGGCACTCAGCATCAGGCTGTTGGCCGGTGCCTGGCCGATGACACCGGGAATTTCAGGGTAGCGGGCCACCACCAGCAGGTTGTTGTCGGTCAGGGTAAATACGCTGCCCTCGACCGCTTCCAGTCGCCGTGCCAGTTGATGGAAGTACTCCAGCTTGACCAGCGCTACGACCATGCCGCCTATCTGCCTATCCCCCGACGGAATACGGCGGGCCATCAGAAAGCCCAGTTCGATGGAGTTTGGTATCTGCATGGGGGGTGAGAACACCAGCTCCTGGCCGGGGTTGTCCTGCAACTGCCGATAGAAGCCGCGCTGGCGCGCATCGGCTGGGCCATAGTAGCCAGGGCTGAGCGCTGTACTGCCGTCGGGTGACACAAAGGCCAGGAACTCGACCTGCGGCAAGGTGGATAGCTTGTCGTCGAGCAGGATGGAGAGGCTGAGTTTTTCGTCTGCCGTGATGGTGGGCAGGCGCGCCAACTGGTGGGTATCGACCCGGCCGGCAAGGTCGCGCAGTACCAGGTCGGTTTCGCGGAAGGCGCCGTCCAGCTGTTCCTTCAGCAGCAGGCTGAGATTATGGCCCGCCAGTTGCGAGGCTTTGCGGGTGTCCTGGTGTGATAGCACCAGTTCCCAGGCGATCAGGCCGCTCATGACGCAGGCAGCCGCCAGCAACCAGCTCAGCAGGCGTCGCCGCGCCTGCAGGAACTCGCGAATTTCCACCAGCCGGTGTGGCCGCCGCAGTAATGAACGTGTTTGGGACATGGGGCGTGGTCGCCGGGTCCTGCAACAGTTGACGCTGCAAAGTATAGAAGTCGACCCGGCGGCTTGCCGGGCGGTTTGCAGTATCGACGGTGGCCCGGCGGGCTGGGTGCGGCCCCTGCTGCACCCGTTGCGGGTCAGCGGCCTAGTCGCGCAGCCACGCTGCTGCCTGGGGGGCGAAGTAGGTCAGCACCCCATCTGCGCCCGCCCGCTTCATGGCGGTCAGCGCCTCCATGGCCACGGCGCGCTCGTCCAGCCAGCCATTCTGGGCCGCTGCCTTGATCATGGCGTATTCACCTGACACCTGATAGACATAGGTGGGCACGCGGAACTCGTCCTTTACCCGCCGCACGATATCCAGGTAGGGCAGGCCAGGCTTGACCATGACCATGTCGGCACCTTCCTGCAGATCCAGCGCCACTTCGTGCAGGGCCTCGTCCGAGTTGGCCGGGTCCATCTGGTAGTTGTACTTGTTGCCCTTGCCCAGGTTGCCGGCCGAACCCAGCGCATCGCGGAAAGGGCCGTAGTAGGACGAGGCGTACTTGGCCGAGTAAGCCATGATGCGGGTATGGATAAACCCCGCCGCATCCAGCCCCTTGCGGATTTCGCCGATACGGCCGTCCATCATGTCGCTGGGGGCAACGATATCGACGCCGGCCTCGGCATGGCAAAGCGCCTGCCGTACCAGGATGGCGACGGTTTCATCGTTCATCACATAGCCGGTGTCATCGATCACCCCATCCTGGCCGTGGCTGGTATAGGGGTCGAGGGCGCCGTCGGTGATGACACCCAGCTCAGGAAAACGCGACTTCAGGGCGCGAACTACGGTGGGTATCAGTCCTGCCGGGTCGCAGGCGGCCTCGCCATCGGCCGTCTTGGGGCCTTGTATCACCGGGAACAGGGCCAGTGCCGGTATGCCCAGTCTGAGCGCCTCCTCGGCCTTGGGCAGCAGGGCCTCCAGGCTCATGCGCACCACGCCGGGCATGGAAGCCACGGCTTCTTCGCGCTTGCCCTGCCCTTCCAGCACAAACACCGGCCAGATCAGATCGTTGGTGCTGAGTACATGCTCACGCATCAGGCGGCGGCTGAACTCGTCGCGCCGCATGCGGCGGGGGCGGTAGCTGGGATACTGGCGGTTGCTGTGCATGGGAGCGTTCCGGTAAGGGCAGAGACGGTCAGGCGGCAGGCGGGGTCCACACCATATCGATATGGGGGATATCGTCTTCGAGATAGGTCTCGCTGATGGGCACAAAGCCCAGCGACTGGTAAAAGCCGCTCAGATAGGCCTGCGCGCCTATGGTATTGGGTTGGCCGGGGTAAACGCGCTGGTGGCCGGCCAGGCCTTCCTGCATCAGGGCCTTGCCGGCACCTGTGCCACGGGCCTCGGCTGCGGTCACCACGCGGCCCAGCGAGGGGGTGGCGTATTTGTGGCCGGCCGGCACCAGTCGCAGATAGGCCACCAGCCGGTCTTCGGCGTTACGGCCCAGCAGATGGTGGCTGTCGAGATCCTTGGCATCGAGATCGGGGAAGGGGCAGGTCTGCTCCACCACGAACACGGTCTGCCGCAGCACGCCCACTTCATGCCATTGCAGGCTGCTCAGTTCGGCCAGGGTGGCCCATTGCCACTGCAGCATCAGGCGCTTAACCGGGCGCGGGCGCGGGCGATGGCGGCGCGTACCTGCTTGGGTGCCGTACCGCCGATATGGTCGCGGCTGGCCAGCGAGCCCTCGGGTGTCAGCACATCAAACACATCGCCGGCTATCAGGGGCGAGAAGGTCCCCAGTTCCACCAGGCTCAGTTCGGCCAGATCCTTGCGCTGTTCGCCGGCATAGCGCACGGCCAGGGCGACGGCCTCGTGGGCATCGCGGAAGGGCAGGCCCTTCTTGACCAGGTAGTCGGCCAGGTCGGTCGCGGTGGCGTAGCCCTGCTTGACGGCACGGCGCATGGCATCGGGTTTGACTACCACGCCGCGCATCATGTCGGCCACGATGCGCAAGGTAGCCGACAGGGTGTCGACGGTGTCGAACAGCGGTTCCTTGTCTTCCTGGTTGTCCTTGTTGTAGGCCAGCGGCTGGGCCTTCATCAGGGTCAGCAGGGCCATCAGGTGGCCGTTGACGCGGCCGGTCTTGCCCCGTACCAGCTCGGGTACATCGGGGTTTTTCTTCTGCGGCATGATGCTGGAGCCGGTGCAGTAGCGGTCGGCCATGTCGATAAAGCCGAAACGCGGGTTCATCCACAGCACCAGCTCTTCGGACAGGCGCGACAGATGCGTCATCACCAGGGCCGAGGCAGCCGTAAATTCGATGGCGAAATCACGGTCGCTGACGGCATCGAGCGAGTTTTCGCAAACGGCATCGAAGCCCAGTTGGCGCGCCACGAACTCGCGGTCTATCGGGTAGCTGGTGC
Organism: Chitinimonas sp. JJ19; assembly: GCF_036961565.1. Classification (NCBI taxonomy): domain Bacteria; kingdom Pseudomonadati; phylum Pseudomonadota; class Betaproteobacteria; order Neisseriales; family Chitinibacteraceae; genus Chitinimonas; species Chitinimonas sp. JJ19. Next base: position 125,488 of record NZ_JBAMDD010000006.1, on the reverse strand, counting down.
CGGCCAGGGCTGCGGCGCCCAGCGGCAGGCGATTGACGCGCTTGCGGGTGTCTCGCAGGCGCTCCACATCGCGCGCCAGCATCTCTACATAGGCCATCAGGTGGTGGCCAAAGGTAATGGGCTGGGCTACCTGCAGGTGGGTAAAGCCCGGCATCACCGTCTCGGCATGCTTTTCGGCCAGGTCCAGCAGTGAGTGCTGCAGGTCTTCTGCCAGGTGCACCAGGGCGTCGATCTCATGGCGCAGCCACAGGCGGATATCGGTGGCGACCTGATCGTTGCGGCTGCGGCCGGTATGCAGGCGCTTGCCGGCATCGCCTATCAGGTCGGTCAGCCGCTTCTCGATGTTCATGTGGACGTCTTCGAGGTCCAGCGACCACTCAAAGGTGCCCGCCTGGATGGACGCCAGTATCTTGGCCATGCCCTCGGTAATGGCGTTCAGGTCATCGCCCGACAGAACCCCCACCTTGTTGAGCATCTGGGCGTGGGCCAGCGAGCCCTCGATATCGTATTCCGCCAGGCGCTTGTCGAAGAAGACCGAGGCGGTATAGCGCTTGACCAGTTCGGCAACAGGCTCGGAAAAACGGCCGGACCAGGTTTTCGGGGCAGCGTCTTGCATGAACGCGAGTTCCAGAATGGGGATGAATTGCCCGATTATAGGGCAATTGGTACTTTTGCCGCAGTGCGGCAAAGCCGTAATGTCGCGGGATTGGTCACGAAAGCGATAGATATTGCATTGCCAAGGCCTTGATAGTAAGCGGCGGTTCAGGCTTGCTCGCTATAATGCGGCGATTCGCGTGGCCTTCGCCGCGCTGCACCAGAGTGGGTCATGAGCAAGGATTACAAGAGTAGCAAGCGTCCGGCAGCCAGTAGCAGCAAGCGCGGTGGCGGCGGAGGGGGCACCCTGGCTGGCCTGTTTATCGGGCTGTGCATGGGTCTCGTCATCGCCGTGGCAGCTGCACTCTATCTGAACAAGGCGCCCAACCCCTTTGCCGGGCGTTTGCCCGACCCGGCGCCGGCCAAGCCGGCGGCCACACCTGTTGCGCCAGAGATACTGGCGCCGACCGGCTCCAACAACAAGCTGCCAGTGCGGCCGGCCCAACCTGCGGCCACGCCCCCTGCCAACCAGGGCAAGGATGCCCAGCCGTTCACCTTCTACGACATCCTGCCTGAGCCAGGTGCCGAGACCAAGCCGGCAGCACCGGCCAAGCCGGCCGATGCGGTGCCGCCTGCCACGGTGCAGCCGGCGCGGGGTAGTTATCTGCAGGTAGGGGCATTCCAGAACGAGGCCGATGCCGACAACCTCAAGGCCAGGCTGGCCCTGTTGGGCATGGAAGCCAGCATCCAGACCAGCGAGGTGGAAGGCAAGGGCGTGCTGCACCGCGTGCGCCTGGGCCCGCTGACCCAGGCCGAAGAAGTAGACCGCGTGCGCGCCCAGCTACGCGTCAACAACATCGACTTTACGCTGATCAAGCAATAGTGCCTGACGGCACACCCAACCTAACCATCATCCAGCCAGGGAGTAAGCATGCGCATCGCCCAGTTGTTTTCCCGCCTTATTGCATCGGCCGCCGCCGTGTTGGCCCTGCAGGCCACTGCTGCCGATATACGGCCAGGGGTAGAGTTCGACTACCTGCCCAAGGCCATGCCGACCGAGCCGGCCGGCAAGATCGAGGTGGTGGAATTCTTCTGGTATGGCTGCCCCCACTGCAATCACCTGGAGCCCGCCGTGCAGGCCTGGGCCAAGACCTTGCCGCCTGAGGTGGCATTCCGCCGCGAGCACGTGCTGTGGAATGGCCGTACCGATATGGACGGCCATGCCCGCTTGTTCGTGGCACTGAAGACCATGAATCAGGTCAATGCCCTGACCCCCAAGGTGTTCGATGCTGTCCACCGCGACAAGATCGAGCTGCGGGACCCCGCCGTGGCCGTGGATTGGGCCACCAAGCAGGGGCTGAATCGCGCCCAGTTCGAATCGGCTTACAACGGCTTTGGCACGGCCGCCCTGCTGGCCCGCGCCAAGCAGATGAGCCACGACTACGATATCGACGGCGTGCCCTCCTTTGTCATCAACGGCAAGTACAAGACCTCGCCCAGCAAGGTCGGTGGCGGTGATCAACGCTTCTTTGAGGTAATCAACGCCCTGATCGCCAAGGAAAAGGCCGCCAAATAAGCCGGCCAGGGTAGTGGCATGAAGGAAAGCGCCTACGGGCGCTTTTTTCATGGGCAGGGCCTGCAGGCCGTGGTGCGGACGGCTGCTTGCGCTTGAATTCTGGCTGTCTGGCCTTATGCTCTCGGTTTGAATGATAAAACGGGAGAGGAAATGAAATACCTGCATACCATGGTGCGTGTCACCGACCTGGACGCTTCGCTGGCGTTCTACCGCGATGCATTGGGACTGGAGCTGGTACACCGCAAGGATTACGAGGCTGGCCGCTTCACCCTGGTCTATCTGGCAGCCCCTGGCGACCATGACGCCCAGGTGGAGCTGACCCATAACTGGGACCCCGAGGTCTATGCCGGCGGCCGCAACTTTGGCCATATCGCCTATGCCGTGCCCGATATCTATGCCGCCTGCCAACGACTGATGGACCACGGCGTGACCATACTGCGCCCGCCCCGCGATGGCCGCATGGCCTTTGTGCGCTCGCCAGACCAGATATCCATAGAGCTGCTGCAGGATGGCGACGCCTTGCCGCCGGCAGAGCCCTGGGTATCCATGGGTAATACCGGCAGCTGGTAAGGCAGTTGCGCGGGGCTGCGCTGCGGCCCAGCTGCAGTCGTTTGCGGCAGAGGGTTGCCTAAATCGCCCGACTTGGGCAGAATGCCGCCTTCGAGACCTGACGACGAGGTGTCGGCGCCGCGAAAACGGCACCGAACAAACACCGAGATCAACAAAGGTGTTGACACAGCGAACCGCATCGCTATAATGCGCGGCTCCCTGGGGTCGTTAGCTCAGTTGGTAGAGCAGCGGACTTTTAATCCGTTGGTCGCAGGTTCGAGTCCCGCACGACCCACCATAGGGACTCACTAGGCAGTATCTTGGGGCGTTAGCTCAGTTGGTAGAGCAGCGGACTCTTAATCCGTAGGTCCACAGTTCGAATCTGTGACGCCCCACCAAGAACAAGCAGTAAAGTCTAAGGGTTAGCGTGAAAGCGCTAGCCCTTTTTCTTTGCCTGTTCGAGTCAGCGCTGACAGGCTGTCGGCGATAGTTATTGCCGCGATGATGGAAATAACGTCACTGACTTGGTCAAGTGATCTGTTCGATCGTGCTGACATTATCGGTGCCCTGATTGTGCGGGCGCCAGCCCTTTTGCCGGGATACGCCAATACGGTCGGCCAGCAGGCCCGCCCAGGTGCTGTCGTCTGGCTCATCTATGATCATGACCGCCTCCATCTTGGCGATCAGTGCGGCCTTCACGCCGGCCAAGTTGAAAGCGATATCACGTTGGAAGCTGGCGCCATGCCCCTCGAAGTAGATCATCCCAAGCCCTCATTTCGTCCATTGAGGGTGGCCCAATAACCACTCCAGTCCTTGCAGAGCGCATCGCGCAAGCGCTTTCGATTTCGGAATTGCAAGTCTTGTATCTAGATCGCTATCCGATCCAATTCGGTAGTTTTGCGGAGCAAGTGACGTCCCCTTGAAGAGCGTTGCTCTCAAGAAGCGTATTTTTCAGATCCCAGAACTGGCGCGGCATAAAAACGGCTAACGTTGGAAGTAACCTGCTGCCGGAGTTGCGCAGCAACGGAGGGAACCCAAAGCGCAGCTTTGGGCAGTCAGGTTGACTGAAAGGTTAGGTAACAATCTTTGATACCACCGTTGTTAGAGCTGAGTAAATTCTATGAAGTCTGTGAGTGGGCTCGTGAATATTTATTGGAGATGTAATAATAATCAGCATTTTCTTATTGCTTAGCGCGTATTCGTCACTTCTGTACGTTACTCCGGATGCAAGTTTAGTAATGAACGATCTAGTAGTGTTTTGCGCTCCTTGGCTGAGGGGAGTGATCTCAATGACATCGATGGAGTAACCCACCTCAAGCTGTCGGGCCCTGATCTTTTCTACTGACCATTCGGCTTGGTCAGAGTATTGGAAAACGGAAATATTAATTTCGTCTGAACTTCTGCTCTTGTTTTTTACTTTTGTTAGCCTAAAAGAACAGTGCGCGCCTGGTGATAATTCAAATAGCCAGCCGTGGGGTGCTTCAATTGGTGTCGCATGATTCGCGTAATTGGTGCATGTGGAATTACTTATGGACCGAGAGTATCTGTATTCGTGCTGATTGAATTTTCCGGTGTAAAAGGAGGCTTGTACTAGGCCGCCGGCTAGTGCTAGAAGTATGACGACTATTTGGCGCGACAGCAGCATTGATGTTGCCTAAAGTTGGAGGTAACGTGCGGCCGGAACGCCGCATGCGTGGACGGAACCCAAAGCGCAGCTTGGGCGGCCAGGTTGACTGAAAGGTTAACCCTGATCATTTGAGCCAAGGGGAGAATTGGCCACACCACATGATAGTATAGCAAACGACAAATTGATTGCTAAGCGCCCGCTCAGCTAGTGCTTCTGCGGCCTCTCGCCCAACACCTTGTAGCAGTTTTGCCTGACCTGCACCGACCAGCGCACTTACACCAACGAATGCCCAGCTCCCCCTGAGTTCCAGCATCACCATTCGGCTCCAACGGATTGGCAATATTAAGGAGATCAAATGCGGTGAAACGGTCGAGGTCCAGGCGCGCAGTATAGTGCGTGTTGCGCCGTAAACCCACGCCCACGGATGTGCAATCCACTGCATACGACCCTAATTGCTCAGGTACCAAGCTCGCCAAATCGTACAAAATCCTTGTACTTAGGATTACTCCTTCTCATTTCCTCGCCCTCTGCATCAGAGAAATGAAAGATATTACCAAACTCCACATGGGGCACATCAAAACCGAGCTCTTTCAATTTTTTCAACGCACCTTCCGCCCAGTAATTTACGGGGTAAATTCCCTTAACACCCCCAGCACTCATCTCATATGGACTGAACATCCATACGCTTAGCTTTTCAGCCCTAAGCTCAGTGGAGAACAACCCCTTCTTAATTTTCGTCTCAGAAGTAGGATGATAATCCTCCCGCAAAGTCCTAGAATAGCCATAAATCAATTCAAAATGATCATCAAGCCATGTGATCAGTTCTTTTTCATGGCAAAAAGTATGGTCAAACTCACTAATAACCGTACATTCATGCATTAATCTTTTATCGGGCTTAACAAAGACTTGGCTTAGCACTAGCATCATATTTCCTTCAGAGCTAGTAACATCCAGATACTCTAGCTCTGAAGGGTGCATTCGCACAGGGAGCTTTGAAATATCTTTATTCTCCCCAAAGTTAACGGAGAATTTTGATGGCAAACCAGAGCAGTAACGAAGGATATGCTCTCTAACCCACGGAAGATCAAAGCCCTTCTCTTCGTCCGTAAAGAAATATAGCTTCGTTATATTCCTAACCGCTTTTTTCTTAGCAAACAACACAATTACCCTCCAAACATCTTATTTATCCAAAGTGCCCACTTGTTTACATTAACAGTTACGTTCTCCAGCTCATCTCTTGCCCACTTGGCACGATGTCTAGCTTGAAGTTGTACCAAGTTTTGAATTGCCCCTGGTTTCCTACCAGTCAGGACTGCCGGTAAGAGCGTAAGCCTTGGCTAGGCATCCGGGAGTTGTCACCTTTGCGAGCCTGGATGCATCTGCATCCAGGCTTTTTGCTTTGCTACGCGCCGTATGAGCCCGACGGGTGAACCTTCCTCACGCCGGCGCGATCTGCGCTAGCCGCAACCATTACCTGGCTGCTCGGCAAACATGGCCTCCATGCGGCGCTGCATTTCCTCCGGGCCTACGTCCTCGATGTGGGTGGACAGCATCCACTTGTGGCCGAAGGGGTCGCTCAGGCCGCCGCTGCGGTCGCCCCAGAACTGGTTTGCCACTGGCATGGTGAGGGTGGCGCCGGCCTCGACGGCTCGTGCGATGGCGGCATCGACGTCGGGGACGTAGAGCACGATGGTGGTGGGGGTGTTGCCTATGGTGGTGGGGCTGAGGGCGCCCCATTCGACGGCTTCTTCGCCCATCATGATGGGGGCTTCGCCTATCCTGATCTCGGCATGCATGATTTTGCCGTCGGGCCTGGGCATACGCATCAGCTCGACGGCGCCAAAGGCCTGTTTGTAAAAGTCGATAGCGCGGGCGGCGTCCTGGATGGTGAGGTAGGGTATGCCGCAGGCGTAGCCGTCGGGTATGGCTTTGACAGTCATGGTTTCCTCCTGGATGGGGTTTGTGCCGGGTGGTCTTGCAGGCAATGCTTCTGAAGACTAGTGCATGTTCTAGAAGCTTATATGACGGCTTGCCAGTCTGCCCGCTGGTGATAGGTACTCGCTGCCCGGAGTGCTTGTTACTTCTGTGGCTATCCTGATTCAAGCAGCGCCGTGGCACACTGGCGCAAAGTGAAGGAAACCGTATGCCTCAACCCAGCCCTGATCGACCCCATCCCCCGCTGACCTTCCGCCGCAAGGTGGTGCGCAAGGTGCTACCTGCCCGGTTTCATGCGCGGGTCGAAGCGGTGTCTTGGCGTGATATGGCCTTGGCGGTCGGGCCTGTGCTCTTGCTGATAGTGGGCTTGGTGGCGGGGGCGATCTGGTGGCTGAATCCGGCGCCGCCCAAGATATTGACCATCAGTACCGGCCCCGAAGGCAGTGCCTTTCACCGGCATGCCATGAAATACCGCGACATCCTGGCGCGCGATGGCATCAGGCTGGTGGTGCAGGAGTCGGAGGGCTCGCTGGAGAATCTGGCGCGGCTGAGGGCGGGCGAGGCGGATATCGGCTTTGTGATAGACGGGGTATCGCCAGAGGCCGAGCGGCAGGGGCTGGTGTCGCTGGGTAGCGTGTCGCACCAGCCGGTATTTGTGTTTTACCGAGGCGAGCAGGTGCTGACCCGGCTGGCGGAGCTGGAGCACAAGAGGATTTCGATAGGCCGCATAGGCAGCGGTGCGCGGGTGCTGGCGACGGCCATGTTCAAGGCCCATGGTATCGAGCAGGGGCGCAATGCGCAGTTGCGCGGGCTGGAGGCGGGCGATGCCGTCGATGCGCTGATGGCGGGCGAAATCGATGCGGTGTTGCTGATGGGGGATTCGGCGCCGCTGGAGATCACCCGCAAGCTGATGCGGGCGCCGGAGGTGAAGCTGATGAGCTTTGCGCAGGCGGATGTGCTGGTCCGCCGCATGGGGGCGCTGAACAAGCTGGCCCTGCCCATGGGGGCGATCGATATGGCGCGCAATATTCCGCCGGCCGATGTGAGCCTGGTGGCCCCCAATGTGGCGCTGGTGGCGCGCGAGAGCTTGCACCCTGCCCTGTCGGATTTGCTGATCGAGGCGGCGCGGGAGGTACATGGCCGGCGCGGCCTGCTACAGGATGCGGGGGCGTTTCCGGCAGCCAGGAGCAGCGATTTTGCCCTGAGCGAGGATGCCGCCCGCTATTACCAGTACGGTAAGGGCTTCTTCTATCGCCACCTGCCGTTCTGGCTGGCCAGCCTGCTGGATCGCATCGTGATCGTGCTGTTGCCGCTGGCGGTGTTGTTGATCCCTGCCCTGCGCCTGCTGCCCTGGCTGTACCGCTGGCGCATACAGGCGCGCATCTACCCCTGGTATGGGGCGCTGATCTCGCTGGAGCGGGGGCTGCGTGATGAAGCGGCGCAGGATACGGCTGCCCTGCTGGCCAGGCTGGATGAGATAGAGCAGGGGGTGAATGCACTGAAGGTGCCGCTGGCGTTTCTAGACCAGATTTATGTGTTGCGCGAGCACGTTGCCTTTGTACGGTCTCGATTGGCATCCAACGCCACGCAAAAAGCGGGAACCGAGCCGACTTGATCTGGTCGTCACTGGGGTAGACTTGGGCGTTTAGATTTCATTAACTCTACTTTCGACAGGTGACCATGCCGCATGACATCAATCTGATCACGACGATCGCCGCCGGCCTGGGCCTGGCCATGATCATGGGCTTTATTGCCTCCCGCCTGCGTATGCCCCCCTTGGTGGGCTATCTGGTGGCGGGCATCATCATCGGCCCATCCACCCCTGGCTATGTGGCCGATGTGGCGCTGGCTGGGCAGTTGGCCGAGATAGGCGTGATGCTGTTGATGTTTGGTGTGGGCCTGCATTTCTCCATGGACGACCTGCTGGCGGTGAAGCGTATCGCCGTGCCGGGGGCCATTGTGCAGATTGCGGTGGCAACGGCCATGGGTATGGGGGTGGCCATATGGCTATGGGATTGGTCGCTGGGGGCGGGCCTGGTGTTTGGCCTGGCGCTGTCGGTGGCCAGTACCGTGGTGCTGTTGCGGGCCTTGGAGGCCCGTGGCGTGCTGGATTCGGTCAATGGCCAGATTGCCGTGGGCTGGCTGGTGGTGGAAGACCTGATCATGGTGCTGGTGCTGGTGTTGCTGCCACCCATGGCCGGCCTGCTGGGCGGCAAGGTCGATGATGCAGCACAGGGCGCTGCGGCAGCCGGTACCAGTGTCTGGCTCACCATAGGCATTACCCTGGCCAAGGTGGCGGCGTTTATCGGCCTGATGCTGGTGGTGGGGCGCAAGGTGTTCCCCATGCTGCTGTGGCAGGTGGCCCGGACTGGCTCGCGCGAGCTGTTTACCTTGTGCGTGGTGGCAGCGGCGGTGGGGGTGGCTTATGGCTCGGCCAAGCTGTTTGATGTGTCGTTCGCGCTGGGCGCCTTCTTTGCCGGCATGATGATGCGGGAGTCGGAGTACAGCCACCGGGCGGCCGATGAATCCCTGCCCCTGCGCGATGCCTTTGCCGTGCTGTTCTTTGTCTCGGTGGGCATGCTGTTTGACCCCCAGGTGCTGCTGGATGAGCCGCTCAAGGTATTGGCGGTCGCGGCCATCATCATCGTGGGCAAGACGGTGGCGGCCATGGCACTGGTGCTGGCTTTCCGCTATCCGCTCAATACTGCCCTGACGGTAGGCGCCAGCCTGGCGCAGATAGGGGAGTTCTCTTTTATCCTGGCTGGCCTGGGGGTGGCGTTGGGCTTGCTGCCTGTAGAGGGGCAGAGCCTGATACTGGCTGGGGCCTTGATCTCGATTGCCTTGAATTCCGTGGTGTTCTCGGCCATCTCGCCGCTGCAGAACTGGCTGCGCAAGCATTCCGAGCTGGCCCGCAAGCTGGAGGCACGTACCGATCCGTTGGCCGAGCTGCCCATGAGCACCGACCAGGCACAGTTGACCGGGCAGGTGGTGCTGGTGGGCTATGGCCGGGTGGGCCGCCGTATTGCGCGGGCCTTGCGTGAGCAGAAGGTGGCCTATGTGGTGGCCGAACAGAACCGTGAAGTCGTGGAGCGCTTGCGCGGTCGCGGTGTAGCGGCGGTATGTGGCGATGCGGCCGACCCGGCGGTTTTGATACAGGCGCATATCCATCGTGCCGGTACGCTGGTGATTGCCACGCCCGATACCTTGAAGGTGCGCAAGATGGTGGAGACCGCCCGTACGCTCAACCCTGGGGTGGAGATACTGGTGCGCAGCCACAACGAGGAAGAGGCCGAGCTGCTGAGCAAGGAGAACATCGGCACGGTGTTCCTGGGCGAGGAGCAATTGGCCCTGGGCATGGCCCGGCATATCCTGGCACGCCATGGCGACAGCAAGGGTTGATGCGCCGCTGGGTGTCAGTGCGGGTGGCCGTGATACTGGCGGAACCAATCAACGAAATGCCCTAGCCCAGTGCTGAGCGGGGTCAGCGACTGCGGCCCTATCAGGGCCTGCAGGGCGCTGGTGTCGGCACAGGTGGCATGGACATCGCCGGCTTGCAGGTCGAGATAGCGCTTGTGGGCGGTGCGGCCGGTGAGGGTCTCCAGCACTTGTATGAATTGCAGCAAGGGTATGGCCTGTTGCTGGCCCAGGTTGAGCAGGCGATGCGGCGCCCCAGGGCCGCTGGGGGCCAGCGGCAGGATGGCCAGCATGGCACGCACGATATCGTCGATATAGCTGAAGTCCCGTTGTGACTGGCCATGGTTGTAGACCGTCAGGTCACGGCCGGCCAGGAGGGCTTCGGTAAACAGCCAGGGCGCCATATCGGGCCGGCCCCAGGGGCCATAGACGGTAAACAGGCGCAGGCCGCTGCAGGGCAGGCCATAGAGCTGGGCATAGCTGTAGGCCATGGCTTCGCCGGCCTTCTTGGTGGCGGCGTAGAAGCTCTGTGGCTGGTCGGTACGGGTCTGCTCGCTGAAAGGCGCCTGGGCGTTGCCGTAGACACTGGACGAGCTGGCGTACAGCAGGTGTTGTACCGGGTGCTGGCGGCAGGCCTCCAGCACATTGGCCATGCCGACCAGATTGGAATGCACATAGGCCTGCGGCGCGACCAGCGAGTGGCGCACGCCGGCCTGGGCGGCCAGGTGGATGACGGCGTCGAAGGCTTCGTGCCGGAACAGGGCCAGCAGGGCTGGTGCATCGGCGATATCGCCCCGGACAAAGCGAAACCCGGCCTGGCTGTGCAACTGCGCCAGCCGTGCCTGCTTGAGGCTGACCGGGTAGGAGTCATTGAGGTTGTCCAGCCCCACTACCTGGTGGCCGGCCAAGCATAAGGCCTGGGCCGTATGCATGCCGATAAAGCCGGCGGCACCGGTCAGCAGGATTTTCATGGGGTGCGCTCATCATGCTGGCGCCAGTGCTCCATCAGCTTGGCGTATTTGACGAAGGCAAAGAAGCTGCCGATGGCGATATGGGCAAAGCCGGCTGCGCCATCCTGCCAGCCACGCTTGAGCAGATAAAAGCGGAGAAAGCGGGCCAGTGGGGCGCCAAGCAGCTTGCCCGGCCCCACCCGGCGGCCTTGCTGGAACAGGGCGTGGGCCTGGATATCGGTGTAGCGGTTCTGTTTTTCCAGGTAGCTGGCCAGGCGCTCGGCTGAGTCGTGCAGCAGATCACCGCGCAGTTCGCCTGCGCCCTGGGGGCAGAGCACATGCTCATGCACGGCATGTTCGGTCCAGTTGGCCTGGCGACGGTCGAACAGGCGGATATTCCAGTCCGGGTAGCCCTCGCCGTGGCGCAGGTAGCGCCCAAAAAAACGGTTGCGGCGGGCAATGCGATAGGCGCCGTGGCTGGGCTGGGCCAGCACACTGCGTATGGCGCTGGCCAGTTCCGGTGTCAGGCGCTCATCGGCATCCAGGCACAGCACCCAGTCATGGCTGGCCAGGCTGACGGCCAGACGCTTTTGCGGCCCAAAGCCAAGAAAATCCTGCCGGGTGATGCGGGCGCCATAGCGCTCGGCCAGGGCCAGGGTGTCGTCGCTGCTGCCTGAATCCACCACGATGATCTCGTCCACCAAGCCTTGGGCCGAGTCGAGGCAGGGGCCTAGCTGGTCGGCGGCGTTCTTGGTAATGAGGACAAGACTGAGTTTTTGCATGGCTGCGAATTTGACTATGTAGGGGGCGAGGTAGGGCGTGGCGCTGCCAATTCTAGCGCGCCAGCCAGATCTGCCACCGCATTCTCGCTTGCCTGTGTTGTTTTCAGCGGGTTTGGCCTTGCCCGCCCCTGCCAACGGGTGGGAGCGGATGTAGCTTGCGCAGTCTTTGTGGCGGTCGGGGATGGCCGGCAAGGGTCTGCCGCTTATAATCCGTCCATGTCCAAGATACTGCTGATACGGATGTCGTCCATGGGCGACATCATCCACAACTTTCCGGCCGTGACCGAGCTGCGCCGGCATTTCCCCGAAGCGCTCGTCCACTGGGTGGTGGAGGAGGCCTTTGTTGGCCTGGCGGGTTTGCACCCCGGGGTGGACCGCATCGTGCCCTTTGCCCTGCGGCGTTGGCGCAAGAAGCTGTGGAACGGTGGCAATCGGGCCGAAATGCGGGCGTTCAGGTCGGCCATTGCCGAGTCGCATTACGATGTGGCCATAGACAGCCAGGGCCTGCTCAAGAGCGCGCTGGTGGGCAAACTCAGCGGTGCTGCCCTGGTGGGTTACACCCGCCATACGGTGCGTGATCCACTGGCCAGCCTGTTTTACGACCGCCGCTTCGATATACCGGCCGTGCACGTAATAGAGCGCAACCGCATGCTGACAGGCCGGGCGTTGGGCTATGAGCCCGAGGGCAGGCTGGACTATGGCATTGCGCCGCCGCAGCTGAGCCTGGACTGGCAACCGCAGCAGCCTTATGTGGTCTGTCTGACCGCCACCGCCCGTGATGCCAAGCTGTGGGATGAGGCCAACTGGATTGCGCTGGGCCAGTGGCTGCAGGGCCAGGGCCTGCAACTGGTGTTTCCCTGGGGCAGTGATGTGGAAAAAGCCCGCTCGCAACGCTTGGCGGCCGCCCTGCCCGGCAGCGTGGTGCCACCCCGCTTCTCGCTGGTGGAAGGCGCGCGCCTGCTGGCCGATGCCCGCGCCGCCATCGGTGTGGATACCGGCCTCATGCACCTGGCCGCTGCCGTGGATACCCCCACGGTAGGCATATTCTGCGATTCCGACCCCCACCACGCGGGTGCCCGTGCCCGTACCTTCTCGCAAAGCCTGGGGGGGGTGCAGCAGCCACCCGGCGTGGCCGAAGTACAAGCCGTGGTCAGCGCGGCCCTGGCGGCCCGATGAGTTGGCTGTGGCGCCTGCTCTACAGCCTGGCCTGGTATCTGGCCCTGCCGCTGGCCTTTGCGTATCTGTGGCGGCGTGGTGGCCGGCAGCCCGATTACCGGCGTGACTGGCCTGAGCGGCTGGGGTTTTACAAGCAGTCGGTTACCGGCCCTGTCATCTGGTTGCATGCCGTGTCGGTGGGTGAGACGCGGGCGGCACTGGTGCTGGTAAATGCCTTGCAGCAGCGGCATCCCGACCACCGCATCGTGCTGACCCAGATGACGCCTACCGGCCGCGATACGGCCAGGCAGTTGTTTGGCGACCGTGTGACCGTGGCCTATCTGCCCTACGACCTGCCGGGTGCGGTGGGGCGCTTTCTGCGGCATTTCCGGCCCCGTTTCGGGGTGCTGATGGAGATGGAGCTATGGCCCAATCTGCTACACGGCAGTGCCGATGCGGGCGTGCCGCTCTATCTGGTCAATGCCAGGCTGTCGGAAAAATCATCGCGCGGCTACCAGCGGGTAAGCGGCCTGGTGGGACCAGCACTGGCCCGCTTGGCCGGGGTGGCAGCCCAGGGGCCACGCGATGCTGAGCGATTGACCCGCTTGGGGGCGAAGGCCGTGCAGGTGAGCGGCAATATCAAGTTCGATTTTGAGCTGGATGCCGGCCTGACCGGGCTGGGGCGGCAATGGCGGCAGCAGATGGGTGAGCGGCCTGTCTGGGCAGCCGCCTGTACCCGCGAAGGCGAAGAGGCGCTGCTGCTGGATGCCCTGGCGCGCCAGCCGCTGCCGGAAGGGGCCTTGCTGGTGCTGGTGCCGCGCCACCCGCAACGCTTTGACGAAGTGGCCAGCCTGTTGGCGCAACGCGGCCTGCGCTATCTGCGCCGTAGCCAATGGCAGGGAGAGGCCGCCCTGCCAGCCCAGGTACAGGTGCTGCTGGGCGATAGCCTGGGTGAGCTGGCCGCCTATTACGCGGCTGTCGATCTGGCCTTTGTCGGTGGCAGCCTGGTGGACCTGGGCAGCCATAGTGTGATTGAGCCCTGCGCCCAGGGCGTGCCCGTGCTACTGGGGCCTTCCAGCTTCAATTTCGCCGATGCGGTGGCCGAGGCTGTGGCCTTGGGCGCGGCGCAGCAATGTGCCGACGCAGACGCGGTAGTGGCGGCTGTGTCCAGCCTGCTGGCCGCGCCTGCTGCCCGCCAGAGCATGGCGCAGGCCGGCCTGGCTTTTGTGGCCGGGCATCGTGGCGCGGTGGCGCGGGTAATGGCCTTGCTGCCCTGATCTGGTTAAGGAACAGGGCTTTTCAGCTTAGAGCGGCTAACAAAACCCAGCGTAACGCCAGCGTAGCGGTTCTGGCCAGGCGTGGGAGCGATGGCACGCGCAGCAGGCAGTACGTGGGTACGGCAAGCTCGCACAACAACGCCAGAAGGGCTTTGTTAGCCGCTTTTAAACGAGTACATCATGGATCTGATTTTTCTGGGTACCTCTTCGGGTACCCCCACCAAGCAGCGTAATGTCACGGGCCTGGCCTTGTTGGAGGAGACAGGCAGCAACTGGTATCTGGTGGATTGTGGCGAAGCGACCCAGCATCAATTGCTGCATACCGCCCTGTCCGTCCATGACCTGCAGGCCATCCTGATTACCCATGTGCATGGCGATCATTGCTACGGCCTGCCAGGCCTGCTGGCCAGTGCAGCCATGCTGGGGCGCAAGCAGCCCCTGACCATTATTGCGCCAGCCGCTGTTGCGGACTGGATACGCGCCACCCAGCAACTGACGGCCTTGTTCCTGCCTTATACCCTGCAGTTTCTGTCTGTCGAGGCGTTGGACAGCTGGCAGCACAACAACTGGACGGTCAGGGCGATACCGCTGTCGCACCGTGTGCCTTCTTATGCCTATTGCTTTAGCGAGACGACGGTAGAGGCCGCGCTGGACACCGCCCGCCTGACTGCCGAGGGCATACCACCCGGCCCGCTGTGGGGGCAGCTGAAGAAGGGCGGCGAGGCGGTGCATGCGGGGCGCACGCTCAGGGGGAATGACTACCTGCTGCCGCCCCGTGCCCCCAGGCGCATTGTGGTGGGGGGCGACAATGACAACCCTGATTTACTGGCCGAGGTTTGTGCGACAGCACAGGTACTGGTGCATGAGGCCACCTATACCCAGGATGTGGCCGACAAGGTGGGCGATGTGGGCCATAGCGCCGCCGCCAGGGTGGCCGGTTTTGCCGAGGCCGCCGGTCTGCCCCATCTGGTACTGACTCATTTCAGCGCCCGCTATCAGACCGATGTCAGTGCCTCGCCGTCGATAGACGATATCCGCGCCGAAGCGGCAGCGCAGTACCGTGGTCAGCTATGGTTGGCAGAGGATTTTGCCCGCTATCGCCTGAACAAGGCGGGGCAGTTGAGCCTGGTGGGCTAGTGCCAGAGTCAGCTGTAAGGCGGGAGTCTTATGAGGACTTCGCGGGTGACCTTGACAGTCTATGCGGAGATATAAAGTGGCTTTACTGGAAAGCTTACGGGTACCGATGAAATGGTATTGTTGGTGCCTGTGATGAATTAAATGGCAGGCGTAATTGCCCTCTGCGGAATTGGATGTCGCTATATGCTCTGCTCGCCGTTGACACACCTTGACGTTGCTGTGTTGCTTTGCGGCGCCGTTATTCCCATGCTCGAGAAGGCTGGGCAAAGTCAGGTAGCGCATCAACTTGGAGAAATTCGGGAGGCGCTCGCTCAAGAGCATCTCGCCCACGCGGCTACGCTGTCCCGACTGCTCCCCCGTTACGATATTGCCGATTTCTGGGAACCTATGGATTGGCTGGAGGATCAGGCGCACTGGGTGGAAGAGAAGGCGCTATTGGCAGCTTGCTACTCAAGGGCTTTACGAGCGCTAGGCAATTGGCGCGTTAACTATGAATTCGGTTTTGATAGGCCACTGATGGAGGTATCAGACCAAAGCATTAAAGCCGAGGCAGCACGTTTGCTTGTTGAGCGAGAGCAAAGGCGTAAGGGTGTCTATTAGCGTCGGTACTATTGTTTTGTATTGGCGGCGCTTATTCGAAGCTGTTTTTCCGCCGCCGCTTGGCAACCAGTGCGGCCAGGGCATCGCGCAGCGGTGATGGGGGGAGCGATTCGGCAGCGGCGTTGATTGTGGCCAGGGCTTTGGGGCTGATCACCGGCGTGCGCTTGGGGGCTTTTTGCTGGTGAGGTAGCGGTTCTACTTGAATTCGGCAGCGGATTGCGTTAATTTTCAAGCCCTTATCATTCAGCTGCATAATCAGGCGGGCTTCCATCTGCCTGAGTTTGGTAGCCACGGCGGCACTACGGGTCGCCACCAGCAGGCATTCCCCCTGTATACCCACTACCGCGCTCAGGCCTGCCAGGCCCGCTGGTAGCGCTGCGCGCCACTGGGCGTCGAGCTGGCGTTGCGCTTGTGCCACACGGGCCAGGCGCTGCAGTTCCGGGCTGGATAGAAAGGTCTGGAAGGTGCGGGTACTCATAGGCTGTATTGTGCACGCTGGCGCAGTGAATCACTATTTTGCCGGTGCAAAATGTGGGCACATTGCCCGGCGGGTTGAAGAAAACTGACAAAGGGCCGATAAGCAGGCATGAATATCATTCTGGTTTCCAATCGCCTCTCGCGGGCGGTGACGCTGGGTCCCCGCCACCTGTGGCTGGTGGCGGTGTTCTGTGCGCTGGCATTGCTGGGGTCGCTGACCCTGGCCAGCTGGGCGACGTATAACCTGACCCGTTCCTTCGGCATTACCCTGCCCTCCATCCCCGGCGTACCGGCTTCGCAGCAGGTGCAGATCGATGCGCTGGCGGTGCGGCTGGGCCAGATGCAGGCACAGTTGGTGCGGCTTGATGGCCTGACCCGCCAGGTGGCCGACCGTACCGGCATCGATGGCCAGCCTTTCCAGAGCACGGTGGCGGCCCCGCAGGGTGGGGCGAGTTCCTCCCTGCCGGCACGCGACCTCAAGCTGAAGGAACTGCAGGCCCTGGTGGGCAGCGCCGACAAGCGCATTGAGGACGCCATAGACCAGTACGACCTGTTCAATACCATACTGGTCCAGCGCAAGCTCAACGCCTTCCAGGCGCCTGCCAATCTGCCTACCGAGGCGGGTGTCCGGTCTTCGCCCTATGGCTGGCGGCTGGACCCGTTCAACGGGCGCCAGACTTTCCATGAAGGCATTGATTTCGTGGGGGATGTGGGTACGCCCATCATGGCGGCATCGGGCGGCAAGGTTAGCCGTGCCGAGTACCATGGCGAGTATGGTAATATGGTTGAGATAGACCATGGCAACGGTATCAGCAGCCGCTATGCGCATAGCTCGCAACTGCTGGTCAAGGAAGGCGATACGGTCAAGACCGGGCAGCGGATTGCGCTGCTGGGCAGTACCGGACGCTCTACCGGCCCGCATTTGCACTTTGAGATACGCTATAAGGATGTGCCGCAGAATCCGCGGTATTTCCTGCAACTGGCCAAGCCTGCCACGGTCAATGTGGCTGCAGATTGATTGTGCTGTATTGAATCTGCCGTGCCCTGCCCCCATATGGGTTGGGCGATTCGGCAGCTTCGCTGGAACATGAACTGCACGGCGGATCGGTTTACTCCCGGTCCGCCGTGTTTTTGCGCACCTGCGCGACGACTTTGAACAAGCCTGACCGACAGGCCGCCTGGAAACACGATGATTGCTTCTCTCCTGAAGAAAGTATTCGGTAGCCGCAACGACCGGCTACTCAAGCAGTACGGCGTCAAAGTGCGCCAGATCAATGCACTCGAAAGCCAGATGCAGGCGCTGTCGGATGCCGAGCTGCAGGCCAAGACGCCTGAGTTCAAGGAACGCCTGGCCAAGGGCGAGACCCTGGATGCCATCCTGCCCGAAGCCTTTGCGGTATGCCGCGAAGCCTCGAAGCGGGTGATGAATATGCGCCACTTCGACGTGCAGCTGATAGGCGGCATGGTGCTGAACGATGGCCGCATTGCTGAAATGCGTACCGGCGAGGGCAAGACCCTGGTCGGCACCCTGCCCACCTACCTCAATGCCCTGTCCGGCAAGGGTGTGCATGTGGTGACAGTGAACGACTATCTGGCCGAGCGCGATGCCAAGACCATGTCCAAGCTGTACAACTTCCTGGGCCTGACGGTGGGTATCAACCTCAGCCAGCTGGAGCATGACAAGAAGCAGGCTGCCTACGCTGCCGACATCACCTACGGCACCAACAACGAATACGGCTTCGACTACCTGCGCGACAACATGGTGTTCGCCACCAATGAGCGGGTACAGCGTGGCCTGAACTTCGCCGTGGTCGACGAAGTGGACTCCATCCTGATCGATGAAGCCCGTACCCCGCTGATCATCTCGGGCCCGGCGGAAGACAGCATCGAGATCTATAGCCGCATCAACCAGGTGGCACCCAAGTTGGTCCGCCAGGAGACCGAGGACGGCGAAGGCGATTTCTGGGTGGACGAGAAGGCCCACCAGGTGCTGTTGTCTGAAGCCGGCCACGAGAAGGCCGAACAATTGCTGGCCGCCGAAGGCCTGCTGGTGCCGGGCGACAGCCTGTATGCCACGTCCAACATCGCCCTGATGCACCATCTGTACGCTGCCCTGCGTGCCCATGCGCTGTACCACAAGGATCAGCATTACGTGGTGCAGAACGGCGAAGTGGTGATCGTGGATGAATTCACCGGCCGCCTGATGTCTGGCCGCCGCTGGAGCGAAGGCCTGCACCAGGCAGTGGAAGCCAAGGAAGGCGTGGAGATCAACAAGGAGAACCAGACCCTTGCTTCGATCACCTTCCAGAACTATTTCCGCATGTACACCAAGCTGTCCGGCATGACCGGTACGGCCGATACCGAAGCCTACGAATTCCAGCAGATCTATGGCCTGGAAACCGTCATCATCCCGACCAACCGTCCCATGGTTAGGCGCGATATGAACGACCAGGTGTTCCGTACCGCGCAGGAGAAGTTCAACGCCATCCTGCTTGATATCAAGGATTGCCAGGACAGGGGCCAACCGGTGCTGGTGGGTACGACCTCTATCGAGAACTCCGAGCTGCTGTCCAAGCAGCTTACCGATGCCGGCTACGCCCACAATGTGCTGAACGCCAAGCAGCATGCCCGTGAAGCGGAGATCATCGTGCAGGCGGGTAGCCCTGGCGTTATCACCATCGCGACCAATATGGCCGGCCGGGGTACCGATATCGTGCTGGGCGGCAATATCGAGCCGCGTATCCGCGCCATTGAAGTGGATGAAGCCCTGAGCGAGGCCGACAAGCACCAGGCAGTGGAGAAGCTGCGGGCCGAATGGCAGCAGCTGCACAATCAGGTGCTGGCCGCTGGTGGCCTGCATATCATCGGTACCGAGCGCCACGAAAGCCGCCGTATCGACAACCAGCTGCGCGGCCGTGCCGGCCGCCAGGGTGACCCTGGCTCCAGCCGCTTCTACCTGAGCATGGAAGACCCCCTGCTGCGCATCTTTGCTGCCGACCGTATCGGCTCGCTGATGCAGCGCCTGAACCTGCCCGAGGGCGAGGCCATCGAGTCGGGGCTGCTGTCGCGCGCCATCGAGAATGCCCAGCGCAAGGTGGAAGGCCGCAACTTCGATATCCGCAAGCAATTGCTGGAATACGATGATGTCGCCAATGAGCAGCGCAAGGCCATTTACGCCCAGCGTAACGAGTTGCTGGAATCGACCGATATTTCCGACACCATCACCAATCTGCGCGAGGGCGTGATAGGTGATGTGGTGGATCAGTACATGCCGCCTGGCAGCATGGAAGAGCAGTGGGATGCGGCAGGCCTGGAGAAGGCCCTGGCCGAGTTCCAGCTGGACGTACCGGTGGTGCAATGGCTGAAGGACGAGACCGCGCTGGAAATCGAAGCGGTGCGCCAGCGCGTGGTCGAAGCGGCGCATGCGACCTACAAGCACAAGGCCGAGACGGTGGGTGTGGAAGTGCTGCGTCACTTCGAGCGGGCCCTGATGTTGCAGATACTGGACCAGCAGTGGCGCGAGCATCTGTCCTCGCTGGATCACCTGCGCCAGGGCATTCATCTGCGCAGCTATGGCCAGAAGAACCCCAAGCAGGAATACAAGCGCGAATCGTTCGAGCTGTTCGAAGGCTTGCTGATGCGCATACGCCGCGAAGTGGTGCTGCTGGTGATGACCGTGCAGATACGCTCGCAGGCCGATGTGGAAGCGCTGGAGCAGCATGAAGAGCCGGAGATGCAATACCACCATGCCGACTACGACGAAGCCTTGGCCAGCGCCAATGCCGAGCCCAAGGCGGCGGCGCCGTCGGTACGCGGTTTCGACAAGATAGGCCGTAACGACCCCTGCCCTTGTGGTTCGGGCCAGAAGTACAAGCACTGCCACGGCAAGCTCGCCTAAGGCTGTGTTGCAGCATGAAGAAAGCCGCCTTCGAGGCGGCTTTTTTCATGGGCTGGGCGGCTCCAGCAAGAGAGGTTGGCGCTTAGCCAAGCTCCTTGAGCAGGTTGGCCAGCTCCACTGCCGACTTCACACCCATCTTCTCCAGCACGCGGGCACGGTGGACTTCCACGGTCTTCATGCTGATGTCGAGCTCGTCGGCGATCTGCTTGTTGAGCTTGCCATCGAGGAACAGGGCCATGACCTCTTTCTCGCGCGGGGTCAGTTCGGCCAGCCGGCGTTCTATCTGGCGGCGGCTGTCCCAGGCGGCGCGGCGTTCGGTATCCAGCTGCAGGCAGTTTTCCACCAGGCTGACCAGGGCATTGTCGTCAAACGGCTTTTCCAGGAAATCCACGGCACCTTGCTTGAGTGCGGCCACGGCCTGGGGCACGTCGCCATGGCCGGTCAGGAAGACCGTGGGCGGGGTATAGCCCTTGCCGATCAGGGTCTGGAACAGCTCCATCCCGCCCATGCCGGGCATGCGCAGATCCAGTACCAGGCAGGCGAAGCGGCTGGGATCGCGGTCGGCCAGCAAGGCGGCGGCGGATTCGAAGGAAGCAAGCTGGTGGCCGCGCGAGGCGAACAGCCATTTGAGGGCGTCGCGGATGGCGGCGTCGTCATCGACCAGGGCAATGCGGGGATCTGACGGCATGATGGACTCTCTGCTGGGGTTGTAGGCTTTATAGACGATGCACCAGCGAGGCGTTGGCGGCGCTGGGCTCGGGACGGCGTTCGGTAATGGGCAGGCTGACAATAAAGCGGCTACCGCCATCGGGGCGGGCCTCGACCACCAGGCGGCCCTGGTGGTGTTCGACGATGGTGCGGCAGATATTGAGACCCATGCCCATGCCCTCGGCCTTGGTGGTGTAGAAGGGACGGAACAGCTTCTCGACTTCTTCGGCCGGGATGCCGGGGCCGCGGTCTGCCACGATCAGGTCCAGCCACTCACCGCGGCGGTGGGTCTCCACCGTCAGTTCACGGCTTTCCTGCGGGCTGTCGACCATGGCTTCGATGCCGTTCTTGCAGAGATTGAACAGCACCTGCTCCAGCATGACCTTGTCGGCGTACAGCTCGGTGTCATCGGCCTGGCGTAGCTCCACCAGCCGGACGTAATAGCGGTTGAGCGGGGCGGCCAGCAGCGATAGCACGGTGTCGAGCAGATCCCCCACCGCGCAGGCCGAACGCTTGGGTTCGCGCTTCTGCACAAACTCGCGTATGCCACGGATGATGGCGCCGGCCCGACGTGACTGCTCGGCGATCTTTTCCAGCGCACCGTCGAGTTCGGATGGGCTGATCTGGCCGCTGCTGACCAGGTTGCGGCAGGCGGTGCTGTAGCTGGAGATGGCCGCCAGCGGCTGGTTCAGTTCGTGTGCCAGGCTGGAGGCGATCTCGCCCATGGCGATCAGGCGGGCGGTCTGCTGCAGCCGCTCGGTCTGTTGCCGCTCGCGGTCGGCGGCCTGCTTGCGTTCGGTGACATCGGTGGCGATATCGAGCCACACATTGGATTGATCCACCCACAGGGTTTCGCGCCTATGGTGCTGGTACCAGCGGCCCAGTATGGGGTCATACCATTCATCGTCCGGCTCGGCATGGCGCAAGGGCAGCGCACACAGCGGGCCATCGGGCCGATTGAGGCGGAAGGCCTCGCGGAAGGCTCGGTTGGACAGCAGCAGCTCGCCATTGCGGCGGTCAGTCACGGCCACGGCGGCATCTAGGCCATTGAGCACAGCCACGAAACGCTCGTGCGAGGCCTTGAGTGCCTCACGTTCGCGCTTCAACTCGGTGACGTCAGTCATGGAGGCGACCCAGCCGGTATGGCGGCCGTCGCCATCGATCAGCGGGCTGGAGTACAGCCGCACATCAAAGCGTTCGCCGCTCTGCCGCTGGTAGCGTAGCGAGAAGCCGTTGACCGGGCATTCACCCCGCAGGATGGCGGCAAACACCTGCTCGCACTGGCTGCGGGCCTCCGCTGGCCAATAGGGGAACGGCGGAATACCGCCCAGCAACTGCTCGGCATCAAAGCCCACCATGCGGCAGAAAGCCCGGTTCACATGCAGGGTCCGGCCCTCGCGGTCAGTGGCAAAGACCCCGGACACCAGCGAATCTTCCAGCGCCTGGCGCATGTTCATTTCGCGCAGCATGGCCCGCTCGGCGCTCAGGCGCTCGCGCATATGGCGCTTGAGCACCCATAGCGACCACAGCATCAGGGCCGACAAGCCCGCCAGTACCCAGTAGAGCGCGTGCTGCCAGAACGGCCAGCCGGTCTGGAACACTTTGGCGCGCAGGCGCAGGCCATAACCGGGTGGGTCGAAGGCGATGTCGTAGGACAGCGGGCCGGCATCGGGCACCGCCTGCTCCGGCCGGGCTGCCAGGGTCTGGCCCTCGATATCAACAAAGCCGATCTGGTAGCGCTTGGCAATCCACCACGGCACATAGGTGCGCAGCAGGCCCTTGAGCGACACCACGGCGACAAACGAGCCCAGTGTGCTGTTGCCTTGTACGGCCGGCACGGCCAGGGCGATGGCCTGGCCGGCGCCGGGATAGTCGAATGGCGGGGTGCTGGCGGCCAAGCCGATGCGGGCGGAGCGCTGCAAGGGTTCGATGGCGGCCGGGTGCAGCTGCAGCGGTTCCATGGCCTGGGCAGGGTAGCTCCAGATGGCGTCGCCATACTCGTTGGTGAGGGCGATGGCCAGGATCTCGCTGTTGGCGGCCATGATGGTGCTGGCGCGGCCGTAGAAGGAGCCCTCGCTGAGGTCGCCCCGGACATAGTCGTGCGCCAGGGTCTCCAGCTGATTCTGCCGGCCCACCAGCTCGCTGCGCAGGGCTTGCTCCTGCCACAGTACGTCCTCGATCAGCTCATCGTGCTGGCGTTCACGCTCGTTATGGCGGATAAACAGCAGCAAGGCCACGCCGACTGCCAGGAAGCAGATCAGCGCCAGGTTGGGCATGGCCCAGAGCCAGCGATCCGGCCGGGGCAGATGGGATTGGCGTTTCATGTTCCTGTTCAGCAGGGGTTGGCCTTATCGGGTCTTGCAGCATGGATAGGTTTCCAAGCGGGCCGGGGGGCGATGCGGCCTGTAACGCCTGGGCTGGGAAAGGCACATCATGTGCCGGGCCGCAGTGGACGCCAGCGTGTGTGGGCTTTTCCTTGTCGCCAGGGAATGCAGGCGGCGTCTCCGCCAGGTACTAACCTTATGGTGATGCTACGGCGCTGCCGCTTGGGGCTTTCCCTGATAATCGGCAATTGAGCTGACGCAGGGACGTCGATTTCATCTAGATTATCTGAAACTATCCGGAGACATACCATGCGCTTGGCACCCCTGTTGCTCGCCGCTCTATTGGCCGCCACCGGTTTAGCCCATGCCGATGGCCCCATCCTGATCAAGTTCAGCCATGTGGTGGCGCCGGATACACCCAAGGGCCGGGCTGCCGAGAAGTTCAAGGAACTGGCAGAGAAGCTGACGGCGGGCAAGGTCAAGGTGCAGGTCTATCCCAATAGCCAGCTGTACAAGGACAGGGAAGAGCTGGAGGCGCTGCAGATCAATGCGGTACAGATGCTGGCGCCGTCGCTGTCCAAGTTCGGCCCCCTGGGCCTGCGCCAGTTCGAGCTGTTCGACCTGCCGTATATCTTCCCCAGCGACAAGGTGCTGTACCGCGTGATGGATGGTGAGATAGGCCAGCGACTGTTCAAGCAGCTGGAGCCCCGTGGCATGGTGGGCCTGGCCTACTGGGATAACGGTTTCAAGCATTTCTCGGCCAACAAGCCCCTGCGCAAGCCCGATGATTTCAAGGGCGTGAAGATGCGGGTGCAATCGTCCAAGGTGCTGGAAGCGCAGATGCGGGCGCTGGGTGCCCAACCGCAGGTGATGGCCTTCTCCGAGGTGCATAGCGCGTTGCAACAGGGGGTGGTGGACGGCACTGAAAACCCCGAGTCTAACTTCTACAGCCAGCGCATGTACGAGGTGCAGACCCACCTGACGCTGTCGCAGCATGGTTATCTGGGCTATGCGGTAGTGGTCAACAAGCGCTTCTGGGATGGCTTGCCGGGGGAGATACGGCAGCAACTGGGCGAAGCCATGCGCGAGACCACGGTGTTTGAGCGGCAACTGGCCGACCAGGAGAACCGCAAGGCGCTCGAGGCCATCCGCGCCGCCAAGACCACCGAAATCTACCTGCTGCCCACCGCCGACCGTGAAGTGCTGCGCAAGCGCATGCTGCCGGTACATACGCAATTCATGGATGTCATCGGGCGTGATCTGGTGCTGGGCACCTACAAGATTGCTCGCGAGGTGGCGGCCAACCCCTAGCTCGCCAGCCGCGCCGCCGGCTGCCCGGCACCGTGTCCGGGGGGGCTGGTGTGCCCTGAATCGCGCCATTCGCTTTGGCTGGCAGCCTGCCTACGGCCTGCCAGCCTGTTGCAACACCCGTCAGATAAAACAGGAGACAACACATGACCTCACGCTACGCCAAACTCTGGGCCGCCGCCGCGCTGGCTGCCATCGGGATTGCCCAGGCGGCCTACCCGGAAAAGACCATCACCATGGTGATTCCGTTCGCTGCAGGCGGCCCTACCGATACGGTGGGCCGGCTGTTCGCCCAGTCCATGAGCAATACCCTGAAGCAGCAGGTGATCGTGGAGAACGTGGGTGGTGCCGGCGGCACGCTAGGGGCGGCCCGCGTGGCGCGTTCGGCACCCGATGGCTATACCATCTTTCTGCACCATATCGGCCAATCCACGGCCCCCGCGCTGTATCGCAAGCTCAGCTATGACGCGGTTACCGACTTCGAGCCCATTGGCCTGGTGGCCGACGTGCCCATGACCTTCGTAGCCCGCAAGGATTTCCCGGCCAAGGATCTCAAGGAGCTGCTGGCCTATGTGAAGGCCAACAAGGACAAGGTGACCTATGCCAATGCCGGCCTCGGCTCGGCATCGCACCTGTGTGGCCTGCTGTTCATGAGCGCCTTGCAGACCGACCTGACCACGGTGCCTTACAAGGGTACCGGCCCGGCCATGAACGACCTGCTGGGCGGCCAGGTGGATTTCATGTGCGACCAGACCACCAACACTACCGGCCAGATCAAGGGCGGCAAGATCAAGGCCTATGGCGTTACCACCAAGGCCAAGGTGGAATCCCTGCCGAATCTGCCCACGCTGGACAGCAGTGGCCTGCCCGGCTTTGAAGTGGTGGTATGGCATGGCCTGTATGCCCCCAAGGGCACACCCAAGCCCATCATCGACAAGCTGGTGCAAGCCCTGCAGACAGCCGGCCGCGATGCCACCATCAAGCAAAGGTTGGATGACCTGGGCACTGACCCGGCGGCACAGAACCGCATGACGCCGGAGGCATTGCGCAGCCACCTCAAGGCTGAAATCGACAAATGGGGCCCAGTCATCAAGAAGGCCGGCGTGTACGCCGACTGATAGCCTGGTTTCCACAGACTGTGTTGATGGGCAGGGCGGCTGGGTTGACCGCCCTTGCTACGCTCTAACAGCATGAGGAGCACTGCGTGGCATCGACGATACGCAATACCAAGGATTTCTTCAGCGGGCTCTTGTTCACCGCTATAGGCAGTGCCGCGCTGGTGCTGGCCCGCGACTACGAGATGGGTACCCTGCTGCGTATGGGGCCCGGTTATTACCCCAGCGTGCTGGCGGGCGGCTTGCTGCTGGTGGGGCTGATCTGCCTGGTGCGTTCCTTCAGGACCGACGGCACGCCCATAGGCAGGCTGGCCTGGAAATCCATGTTGCTGGTGGTGGTGCCGATAGCTTGTTTTGGGATACTGATACGCGATGCCGGGCTGGTGCCGGCCATCGTGCTGCTGGTGACGGTCAGCGCCTATGCCAGCGAGCGCTTCAGCCTCAAGGCCTCCGTGCCGCTGGCAATGGGCATGTGTGTGTTCAGCTGGCTAATCTTCATCAAGGGCTTGGGCCTGCCCATGCAACTGTTGGGGCCCTGGTTCGGCTTCTGAGCCTGTGTTGCGTCGTTACCCTAGCCTGAGAGGCCGCCATGGAGCTGTTGAGTAATCTGGGACTGGGATTCCAGTCCGCGCTGACGGTGCAGAACCTGCTGTACTGCCTGGGCGGTGTGTTTCTGGGCACGCTGATCGGTGTGCTGCCGGGGCTGGGCCCCATCGCTACCATCGCCATGCTGTTGCCGATGACCTTTACCCTGCCGCCGGAATCGTCGCTGATCATGCTGGCCGGTATCTACTATGGCGCCCAGTATGGTGGCTCTACTACCGCCATCCTGGTGAATCTGCCGGGCGAGGCTTCTTCGGTGGTCACGGCGCTGGATGGCCACCAGATGGCGCGCAAGGGCCGCGCCGGGGTGGCATTGGCCACGGCGGCCATAGGTTCGTTCGCGGCGGGTACAGTGGCCACCGTGCTGATCGCGGTGGCCGCGCCACCGCTGGCCGAGCTGGCGCTCAAGTTTGGCCCTGCCGAATATGCATCGCTGATGCTGCTGGGCTTGGTGGCGTCCATCGTGCTGGCGCATGGCTCATTGCTCAAGGCCTTTGGCATGATCTTGCTGGGGCTGTTGCTGGGTACCCTGGGTACCGATGTCAACTCGGGCGAGCAGCGTTTTACCTTTGACGAGCCACGCCTGGCTGACGGCATAGGTTTCGTGGTGCTGGCCATGGGCATGTTCGGGCTGGGCGAGATCATCCGCAACCTGGAGCATGAATCCACCCGCGAGGCCATGATCAAGCATGTCTCCGGGCTATGGCCCAGCAAGGCGGATTTCAAGCGCATGCTGGGGCCGATAATACGGGGCACTGGCCTCGGTTCCCTGCTGGGCATCCTGCCTGGCAACGGGGCCGTGCTGGCGTCGTTCTCTGCCTATTCGCTGGAAAAGAAGCTGTCCAGGCACCCCGAGGAGTTCGGCCAGGGCGCCATCGAAGGGGTGGCGGGGCCGGAGTCGGCCAATAACGCCGGTGCGCAAACCTCCTTCATCCCCATGCTGACCTTGGGCATACCCTCCAGCCCAGTCATGGCCTTGATGATAGGCGCCATGATCATCCAGGGTATCAGCCCTGGGCCGGCGGTGATGACCGAACAGCCGCAGTTGTTCTGGGGCCTGATTGCGTCGATGTGGGTGGGCAATTTCTTCCTGATCATTCTCAACCTGCCGCTGATAGGCCTGTGGGTGAAGATGATCTCGGTGCCCTATCACCTGCTTTTCCCCGTGATACTGGTGTTCTGTGCCATCGGGGTATTCAGCGTGAATAACGCCGAATACGATGTCTGGCTGATGGCCGGCTTTGGCGTGGCCGGCTACGTCTTCTCCAAGCTGGAGTGCGAGCCAGCACCCATGCTGATGGCCTTTATCCTGGGGCCCTTGATGGAAGAATACCTGCGCCGCGCCCTGTTGCTGTCGCGTGGGGATCCGTTGGTATTCCTGCAGCGCCCAGGCAGCCTGGTGATGTTGCTGATGGCAGCAGCAGCCATGGCCGTGGTGCTGTTGCCGGCCATACGCAAGAAGCGGGAGGAGGCCTTCCAGGAGGAAGAGTAGTAAGGGGTTTTTGCGCCGCCTAGGCTGGCCCGCTTGGGCTGCCTAGGTATCGGCTTCGTCGTCGCTGGCGTGGGCGCGGGGGTGGGCGGCGTCGTAGACGCTGGCCAGGTGCTGGAAATCCAGCCGGGTGTAGACCTGAGTGGTGGCGATGCTGCTGTGGCCCAGCAGCTCCTGGGTGGCGCGCAAGTCCTGGCTGCCTTGCAGGAAGTGGCTGGCGCAGGCGTGGCGCAGGCGGTGGGGATGGAGGCGGTCGGCCAGGCCTAACTTGGTGGACCATTCCGCCAGCCGCAACTGCACCGCCCGGGTGCTCATGCGGCGGCCACGCTGGTTGAGAAACAGGGCGGTTTCGCCAGGCTGCACCAGGCTGGCCCTATCCACCAGCCAGTTATCCAAGGCCTGGCGGGCGTAGTCGCCAACCGGTACCTGGCGCGATTTGCCGCCCTTGCCCAGTACCTGCAGCGTCCGTCCCTCGTCGCGAAAATCCGCCAGCTCGGCACCGACCAGTTCAGACACCCGCAAGCCGGCCGAGTAGGCCAGTTCATACATGGCGCGGTCGCGCCGGGCCAGTGGGTCGTCCTCGTCCAGGTGCTCCAGAAAGCCCTGGGCTTCGTCCACGCCTATGGGGCGGGGCAGCTTGCGGGCCGCGCGGGGCGCCTTGATGCCTTCGACCGGATTGCTGGCAAAGCCCGCTTCACGCACCAGCAGCTTGAACCAGCCACGCCAGGCCGACAGGCGACGGGCGATGCTGCGATGATCGTGGCCCTGCGATTTCATCCGCCTGACAAAGCCGCGGATTTCGCGCGGGGTCAGGTTTTCCATGGCGGTGTCGCCGGCCAGCGTAAGCAGCAGCTGGGCATCTGCCAGGTAGGCGGAACGGGTGGCGGGCGACTTGCCCTGCTCGCCGGTCAGGTAGCGGTCCAGGCGTTCCAGCGGCGTCATCGGGCGGCCCCGTCGGGTTGGCTGCAGGGTGGCCGGTGTGGCATAGCTTAATCCAGGCAGCGGCTCAGCGCAGCGGCCACCAGCTCGCCGATGCGGGCCAGGTAAAGCGTGCCCATTTCGGGGTAGAAGCGCTGCGGGTCTTCGCTGGCCAGTACCAGGATGCCAAAGGGAACGCCGTCATTCTTGAGGGCCACCTGTGCGAATGATTTCAGGTGCGGTGCCGATTCACCCAGCCAGGCCATGACCTCATCGGTGACATAGGGGCCGCAATAGGGGGTGGTCAGGCTTTGCGCCAGGGTCTTGATATCGTCGCTGGTGGGGGCGAACTCGCTCAGGGTCTCATCCACCTCGCCGCCCCACAAGCGCACGGCCAGGTGGGGCACGCGGAAGTTCTCTTGCAGATGGTAGTTGAGCGTGCCCAGCACGCCCGCCAGATCGCGCGATTGCAGCAGCGCCACGGTGAGCCTATGCACCTTGTCACCTATCTGGTCGTTCTCTTCGCCAAACTGCAGTAGTTCACCCAGCTTGCTTTCCATCAGCTTGTTCCGCTCGCGCAGGGTCAGTATCTGCCGCTCGGCGATGGGGATGGCGCGGCCACCGTGGGGGTGGGGAATGAAGATCTCTGCCACCAGGTCGGCATATTCCTCGAAGAACTGGGGATGGGCCTGCAGCCAGCTTGCTACGTCGGTGGATTGGATCGTCATGTCGGGTCTCGGGTAAGGGAGGATTCAGGGCCTTGGCGCCTGCAAGTATTAGGGCGAAAGTCGCTGTATCGCAAGCGTCGGTTGAGGGCCTGCTGATGGAGGCAAGTCACAGCTGGGTGTTGGGGGCTGAGTGAGCATAGCCTGACCTTGATAACAGGTCCTCAAAGCTCAATCTCACCCTCGAACACCGTGACGGCCGGCCCGGTCATCAGCACAGGTTGGTCCTCGCCGGCCCAGCTGATGCTCAGTTCGCCCCCCCGGGTGTGTACCCGCACGCTAGGGTCGAGCAAGCCACGGCGTATGCCACTCACCACGGCGGCACAGGCGCCAGTGCCGCAGGCCAGGGTCTCGCCGGCACCACGCTCGTAGACGCGCAGGCGTATCTCGCTGCGGCTGGCAATCTGCATGAAACCGGCGTTGACCCGCTCGGGGAACAGCGGATGGTGCTCGATGATGGGGCCCTCCAGCGCCACTGGGGCGTTGTCGACGTTCTCCACCACCTGTACCGCGTGCGGATTGCCCATGGACACCGCGCTGATCTCCACCATACGCGCCGCCACCTTGATGCTGTGGCTGATTGCCTCATGGTCGGCAATAAAGGGAATCTCGGCGGGCTTGAAGCGTGGTGCGCCCATGTCCACGGTCACCAGGCCGTTATCCTCCAGCCTGGGGGTGATCAGGCCGCGTGCCGTCTCTACCCGGATGGTGCGCTTGCCGGTAAGGCCGCGATCATGCACGAAGCGGACAAAACAACGGGCGCCATTGCCGCATTGCTCCACTTCACCGCCATCGGCGCCGTTGAAAATGCGGTAGCGGAAGTCGGCATCGGGATGGTGGGGATTCTCCACCAGCAGTATCTGGTCGCAGCCCACGCCGAAGTGGCGGTCGCCCAGCTGGCGCAGCTGTATGGGGCTCAGTGCCAGGGCCTGGCTGACGCCATCCAGCACGACGAAATCGTTACCCAGGCCCTGCATCTTGGTGAAGCGAAGTTTCATGGTGGTTTTCCTTGGCGTTGCCATGGTTTAACCGCTGCGGACAGTGTCGTCAACCGGTCGGCGCTGTGAACAGACGCTCAGGCAGTGGCCAGGTGGGCGTACTCGACCATGATGCAGCGGTCCATCACCACCGTCAGGCCGGCCGCCTGGGCGCGCAAGGCCGCTGGGTGGTTGATGATACCTTGCTGTATCCAGATGGCCGGTGCGCCGATGGCAATGGCGCTGTCCACCACGGTATCCACTTCGTTGGCATTGCGGAACACATTGACCAGGCCTATGCGGCCGGGCACGGCTTCCAGGCTGGCGTAGGCGGGCTGGCCCAGCACCTCGGCTACCATGGGTCTGACCGGCACGATGTCGAAACCCCAGGCCAGCATCTGGCGCGAAACGCGATAGCTGGGTCGATCGGGCCGGGGTGACAGGCCAACCACGGCGATGCGGGGGCGGGCCTGCAGCAAGGCCAGCAGTACGGTGTCGGGGGGATTCTGGAACATGGCCGGATGATGCCATAGGCAGGGCCAGACGGGGACCGGGGGGCGGTCTGACTGGGCACTGCCGACAAAACCTTAGCGTGTTATTGCGCGCGCTGGCCGTGCCGACCTGCTATCTAGCCGGGTGCACCCGCACGCGCCAGGGCGGCGCGGGCGACATCTTCGAAGCGGTGGACGATGGCCTCCCAACCCAGCGGCAGGGTGGTTTGGCGGGCTGCCTGGCCCAAGGCCCGCATCACGCTGGGGTAGCTGGCCGCATAGCGGGCCTGGTCGACAAAGTCGGCATCGTCGTCAAAGCGCGCCAACAAGCCGTTTTCATGGTGGCGTACATGGGTGCGGGCGGCCGCATAGTCATAGCTGATCACCCCCAGGCCACTAGCCATGGCCTCCAGGGTGACATTGCCGTAGGTCTCGGTGGTGCTGCCAAACAGGAAGACATCTGCCGAGGCGTAATGATCCGCCAGCGCGACACCCCGCTGCATGCCGGCAAAGCACTGCTCAGGGTGGTTGGCCTGCAGTGCGGCCCGTTCGGGGCCATCGCCTACCCACAGCAGCTTGCTGTCCGGCCGTATGGCCTGCATCTGGCGGAAGGCGGCCAGGACCAGCGGCAGGTTCTTTTCGGCCGCCATGCGCCCTACATAGGCCACCACCTGGGTTTGCTCACCCGCCCCCCACTGGCTGCGCAAGGCTGCCGAGCGGCGGGACGGGTCGAACAACTGGGTATCGACGCCGCGCGCCACGATTTCCAGGTTGCAGAAGCCCTGTTCGGCCAGCCGTTTGCGTACATCTTCGCTGGGCACCAGGGTGGCCAGATTGCGATTATGGAAGCGCCGCAGGTAGCCGCGTACCGGTCGCTCCAGCCAGGCCATGCCGTAGTGGGCGCTATAGCTGTGGAAGTTGGTGTGGAACTCGGAGATGGCCGGTATGCCCAGCTTGCGGGCAGCCCGCAAGGCACTCCAACCCAGCGGCCCTTCGGTGACGGCCACGACCAGGTCGGGCCTGTCCGTGCGCCAGCGCCGCAGTAGCTGGCCGGTGGCAGGCAGGCCGAACTTGAGATCAGGATAGCGCGGCACCCTGAGGCCGCTGACCAGCAGCTCGTCGCGGCCGCTGGCTTCATGATGGTGCTGGCGCGGACGTACCAGCGCCACCCTATGCCCCCGTGCCGCCAGCCCATGCGCCATTCGGCCCACGGTCATGGCGACACCATTGACCTCGGGCGGAAAGGTTTCGGTGATCAGGGCAAGATGCAGGGGGCGGTTATCCATGTCGCGCAGACTAGCTGCACGGCCATGTCGCTCGCGTGACGGCGGCATGAAGAGTTTGTTAATGGCTGGGCAGGGTATCGGTCTGGAAGTACTGCACCACCTCGGTCAGGTCCTGGGCGATGTAATGTTGGGTGTGCGGGGCCGCGAAGTGGGCCTTGAAGGCGGCTTCGTCGTCAAACCGCTCCCACAGCACAAAGCGGTTGGGCTGGCTGGCATCGTGGTGGGCGGTGAACAGGCTACAGCCCGGTTCGGTGAGCGACTGCTGGCATAGCTGCGCCAAGGCGGCTTTGGCCTGCTCCAACTGGCCTGGGTGCTTCAACCGCAGCTCGGCGGTGATGTAATAGCCTGACTTGAACATGCATTCCCCTCTCTATTGATAAAAGCCTATTGGTGATTCGAGGCTGATAGTTGAGGCCTGCATCCGGGGATATCAAGAGGCTGGGTTTGCGGGCATGCTGCCCAAGCTCTCAGAGCCGCCACCAAGACCCAGCGTAGCGGTTCTTAGTGCGAGTGGCCGTGGTGGTGATCGTGATGGTGGTGGCCATGGCTGTGCTCATGGTCGTGCTGCGGCTGGCCTGCTTCGGTCACCGCCGTCAGGGGAATAACCTTGCCGGCCGGCAGTTGGCCAGGCCAGGTGGGTTGCAGGGTGACATGGTCTATGCCGTAGTCCTTGGCCAGCATGGTCTGGCCGGCGGCCAGCAGGCGCGGCCAGCTGTCCGGCTGGTCTATCACCAGGTGGGCCGACAGGGCCACCCGCTCTGGCCCCAGGTGCCAGACATGCAGGTCATGCACCGACTGCACGCCGCGCAGGGCTGCCAGCGAGGTGCCGATGGCGAGCAGGTCGAGATGGGCCGGCACGCCCTCCATCAGCACATGGCTCGATTGCAGTACCAGTGCCCAGGTGGAGCGCAGTATCAACACCACCACCAGCAGGGACAGGATGGGGTCTATCGGCGCCCAGCCGGTGGCCCAGATCACCAGGCCGGCGACGATGGCGGCGACCGAGCCCAATAGATCGCCCAGCACATGCATCATGGCGGCGCGGGAGTTCATATTGTGGCTGTCGCCCGACAGCAGCCAGGCCGCAATGATGTTGACCACCAAGCCCACGCTGGCAATGGCCATGACCCCCAGGCCATCCACTGGCTTGGCACTGACCAGCCGGCCCAGCGCCTCGATGGCGATCCAGCCCACGATGGCCAGCATGAACAGGCTGTTGACCAGGGCACCCAATACTTCGGCCCTGGCATAGCCGTAGGAGTTGCGGGCCGAGGCAGGACGGCGTGCCACCATCTGGGCGAACAGTGCCAGGCCTAGCGCAGCGGCGTCGGTCAGCATATGGCCGGCGTCCGACAGCAGTGCCAGCGAGCCTGTCCACAACCCGCCCAGGGCCTCGATGACGGCGTAGCCCGCCGTCAGCAACAGGGCCAGTAGCAGGCGCTTGCGGCTGGCGGTGTGCAGATCGTGATGATGGTGGTCGTGGCCCATGGCTCAGCTCGGGGGAAAGTCGAAATGGGCGGCGGCGACGAACTCGCCCCGCTCGAAACGGCGCTCGGTCAGGCTGATGGCCTGGCGCCCCAGCCGTAGCACGCTGCTGGCACGGGTGCCGTACTGCGGGGTGCGGATAAAGGCGGCAGACAGCGCGCGCTCCCACTCCAGCGGTACACCGGTGCTTGGCAATTGCTCGTCCGGTGCCAGCGCGGGGTCGGCCAGCAGGGCAAACAAGGCCTCATCGTCCTCGCCATGGCGGGCCAGGCCGGCCTTGAGCCGCTCTGCCTTGGGCCAGGGGGTGTCGAAGCGGGCATTGGAGACCGCATGCACGCCACGGCCAAAGCGCAGCTCGGTGTCGTGGCGGCTTTCATAGCCGAGCAGGCGTTCGCCGTCGTACAGCAGCAGGTTGAAATCATTGTAGCGGGCAATGTCGCGGCGCAGCGTAGCGAGGAACTCGCCAGCATGGCAGTCTCCCTGCAGGAAGTCTGCCACCAGGGCGCCCCGGGAGGGCGCATCGGCGAGGTGGCGGCTGGGGTCGCGGTAGTTGGTCAGGGCGGCGAAACGGCCATCCCGCCGTACGGCCATCCAGCTGCCTCCGGCCACCAGGTCGCGTCCGCCGAGTATGCGCTCGTCCTCCCACCAGTCGGCAGCGGCCGTGGGGCGGGCGTAGAACTCGTCGCGGTTGGCGGCTACCACGAGCGGGGTGGGTTGGGCGGGATCCCACCGAAAGGCGATCAGGCACATGCCCTCAGTTTATGCCGAATGCGGCACGGTTGGGGGGTATTGCCGCAGGCTAGATGGCCAGCGCAGTGCGCAGCAGGCCTGCCAGCAAGCCCAGGGCCAGCACCTTGAGCACCGACCAACCACGCCATAGCAGCACAAAGCCGGCCAGGGCCAGTAGCAGGGCTGGCCAGTCGGGCCGACCTTGCGGCAGCAGCACATGCAGGCCCAGCAGCAGGGCCAACTGGGCTATCAGGCCGACGATGGCAGCGGCCATGCTGGCCAGTGGCGCGCGCACGCTGGGCAGGTGGCGGGTGGCCTCGACCAGTGGTGCGCCGGCCAGGATAAAGACAAAGGAGGGCAGGAAGGTAAACAGCGAGGCCACCAGGGCGCCGGCCCAGCCCTGCCCTGCTGGGGCGGCAAGGTAGCCGACGAAGGCCAGGACCATGATCAGGGGGCCGGGCGTGGTTTCACCCAGGGCCAGGGCGTCCAGCATCTGCGGGGCGCTTATCCACTGGTACTGGCGCACGGCGGCATCAAAGTAATAGGGCAGCACCGCGTAGGCACCGCCAAAGCTGACCAGGGCAGCCTTGCCGCAGACGCTGGCGATCTCGCCCAGCCGACCGGTGGGGGCCAGACCGATGGCAAGGCCCAGGAAGACAGCGACAAAGCCCAGTATGAGCAATAGCCGGCGCCGTAGTGCCAGGGCGGGCCGGGGGGCGTTGGTCGCGGCGGTGGGGCGTTGCCACCAGCCCAGGCCGGCGGCAATCAGCAGCAATAGTGGTATGGGCAGCAAGGCCCACCAGGCAATGGCGAAGGCCGCGAGCGCCAGCGACCAGGCTTGCGGGCCATGCAGGCTCTTGCTGCCGAAGCGCCACAGCGCCATGGCCACCAGGGCAATGACCACGGGCTGTACACCCAGCTTGATGGCGCTGGCTGCCGGGCTCTGGCCAAAGCGCACATACAGCCAGCCCAGCAGCAGCATCAGCAGCAGGGAGGGCAGGATGAACAGCAGGCCGGCAATGATGC
This sequence comes from Chitinimonas sp. JJ19, assembly GCF_036961565.1. Taxonomy (NCBI): domain Bacteria; kingdom Pseudomonadati; phylum Pseudomonadota; class Betaproteobacteria; order Neisseriales; family Chitinibacteraceae; genus Chitinimonas; species Chitinimonas sp. JJ19. Next base: position 90,333 of record NZ_JBAMDD010000006.1, on the reverse strand, counting down.
CACCGCGCCGACCATGCAGCAGCCAGCCCAGATAGGTCGCCAGCTGCTGTGCTTCCGGCCCTGGCAGCAGCATGCAATAGGCCAGGGCATGGTTGAAATGCTCGCTGTCTATCCAGCCCCGCCGCTCCACCAGCTCTTCACGCAGCAGGGCAATCTGGCCAGCAGGGCCGCCGAAGGAAATGAAGCCCAGTTTGAACCAGAAGCGACTGGCGTCGGCTAGGCTGGGGGGCGTCATGCGCGCAACGCCGTATCGAGCCGGCCGCTGCGCGCCAGCAGGCATAGCAAGGTGGGCCATAGCAGGGTATTGACCCAGTCGTGCAGGCTGGCTTGCCAGTGCCAATGGCCCAGCAGGCTGAGTGCGTTATGCCTGTCCAGCAGCTCGCCGGCCGTAGCGACCAAGGCGGCCGTGGCAAGAGGCAGTAAGAGCCTGTTCACGATCTTTTCACCCCGTCGTTCCGGGCAATGCCGGATAGCGGACAAGGCGCAAGCCGCGCCGCGGTACGGGTTCCGGTACCGGTACCGCAAGCGGCTTGTAACGCTGGTCGCTGCCGGCAGTGCCCGGAACCCGTAGGGCCGGACCGGAAAAGGGTCATGTACTGCGTTGGACTCCTTGGTAATAACCGGCTATTGCCTGCGTCGTCCGCCTTGTACCTGACCCTTTTCCGGTCCGGCGACGGGGTGAAAAGATCGTGAACAGGCTCTACGGAACGGGGAGAGCGGCGCCCCAGCAGCATGGCCAGCAGCCATACCAAGAGGCCGATGTGCAAGTGCAGGCTGTCGCGGGATAGGCCGGTGAGGTCTACCAGGGCGAGCTTGCCGGCCTGGAAAAGGCTGGGTTCCATGGGAGATGTCTTGTCGCAGATATGGGCTGGCGGCATTATGCCGCAATGAAAGGCAAGACCAGATGACAAGACGCGTACTGACGGGCGATGATTTCCGGGCCATGCCCTGGCGGAATGGCGGGGGCAGTACCTGCGAGCTGTATCGCCTGCCCCATCCTCGGCGCCCCGATGATTTCGCCCTGCGGCTGTCCATTGCCACTGTGGCCCAGGGCGGGCCGTTTTCCAGCTTTCCCCAGGTAGATCGCACCCTGCTGCTGCTGGAGGGGGACGGCATGGCGCTGCAGTTTGAGGCCGGTGAGGAGGTGCTGCTGTCCGAGCCGCTGCAGCCCCTGCAGTTTGCCGGTGAGGCAGCGGTAAGCTGTCGCCTGTTGGGCGGCAGCCTGCGGGATTTCAACCTGATGGTGGCGCGCGACTGGGGTGAGGCCAGCCTGGCGGTGACGCAGTTGGCGGCTGGCCAGTCTGTGACCCTGGCTGGTTCCTGGGTGCTGGTCTACCTGCTGCAGGGGCAACTGGACGACCCTGCCGGGTCACTGCTGCCCGGCCAGCTCCTGCTGCTGCAGGAGGCTGCGCAGACCCTGACCGCCACCGCAGCCTGCCGCTTTATCACGGTAGTGGCGGCGCCGCGCGCATGACTGCCCAGCCCTTGAACCACGCGGGCTTGCCCCGATTTTCGCTGTATCACCATTGGAATCCTGCACCATGACCGCGCCCGAAGCCCAGTTAACCGTTGATCTTTCCGGACTGAATTGCCCCCTGCCCATACTGCGGGCCAAGAAGGCCCTGGCCGATCTGCCCAGCGGCACGGTGCTGCACCTGGTCTGCACCGACCCCGGCACACCCAGCGACTTTGAGGCATTTTGCCGGCAGACGGGGCATGAGCTGGCCCACCAGGAGCCGGCCGATGGAAAGTTCCTGTTCTGGATACGCCGGCGCTAATGCGTGCTGGCCTGTAGGGCATGCATGCGTTGCAGTGACAGGGTGATCAGCTCTTGCAGCACAGCCATGTCCACCTGCGCCAGCGACTTCAGGTAAAGGCAGCTCTTGCCCTGCCTGTGCTTGCCCAGGCGGGCCAGCAAGGCGGCATGCTCGTCGAAGCCGGGTAGCAGGTAGAGGGTGAGATCCTGTTTGCGGGGTGAGAAGCCCAGCATGAACATATCGCCTTCATGGCCGCTGGCGTAGCGATAGTGATACTGGCCGAAGCCCACCATGCTGCTGGCCCATATAACCGGTGGATAGCCGCTGATCTCCTGCATCAGGGCGGTGAGGGTGCGGCAGTCGGCCTGCCGCTGCGTGTCGCCTATGCCCGCCAGGAATTCAGCGATGGTCTCGCCGCTGGGGCGAGTCTTGGTGGTGCTGCTCATGGGGGCTCCCTGGGGCTTGCTGGAATACAAGTCTTAGAGGGGCTTTGGCCGCTTGAACAGGTGCCGAGATCGCCCTGATGCCGGGTGCTTACGGGATTGCACCGAGGCCTGATAGGTCAGTGTAGCCAAGGCAAAGCCGATGGGGCCAGGGCGTAGGCCGGGTGTGCGACATTCCCCACAAGGCCTTGGATTCACGGGATAATTGCAGCTTACCGCCACTCTGCTTCCCTGAGCCATGACCCAAATTACGCTTATCCGCCCCGATGACTGGCACCTGCACCTGCGCGACGGTGATGCCCTGAAGGCGGTGCTGCCTGACACCGCTCGCCGCTTTGGCCGCGCCATCGTGATGCCCAATCTGAAACCGCCTGTGCGTACAGTGGCAGAGGCGGCGGCCTATCGTGAGCGCATCCTGGCGGCTGTGCCGGCCGGCATGTCGTTTGAACCCTTGATGACCCTGTACCTGACCGATGTCACCCCGCCCGAAGAGATAGAGCGGGTCAAGGCCAGCGGCTTCGTCAAGGCGCTCAAGCTCTACCCTGCTGGCGCCACCACCAATTCGGATGCCGGCGTCACCGATGTGAACAAGGTGCTGCCCACGCTGGCGGCCATGGCCGAGCTGGGCGTGCCCCTGCTGGTACACGGCGAAGTCACCGACCACACGGTGGATGTGTTCGACCGCGAAGCCGCGTTCATCGATCAGGTCATGAAGCCCTTGCTGGAGAAGCTGCCCCGGCTCAAGGTGGTGTTCGAGCACATCACTACCAAGCAGGCGGCCAATTTTGTCTGGAGTGCCGGCGACAATGTCGCGGCCACCATCACCGCCCACCACCTGCTGATGAACCGCAATGCCCTGTTCCAGGGCGGCATACGGCCGCACCACTACTGCCTGCCCGTACTCAAGCGCGAGGTTCATCGCCAGGCGCTGATGGATGTGGCGATCAGCGGCAGCCCCAAGTTCTTCCTGGGCACCGACAGTGCACCGCATGGCAAATCCACCAAGGAGGCCGCCTGCGGCTGTGCCGGCATGTATACCGCCAACAACGGCATCGAGCTGTATGCCGAGGCCTTTGATGCCGTGGGGGCGCTGGACAAGCTGGAAGGTTTCGCCAGCCGCTTTGGCCCGCTGTTCTATGGCCTGCCGGCCAATCCTGACCATATCACCCTGGTCAAGGAGCCCACGCCGGTGCCTTTGGAGCTGCCCTATGTCGGCAGCGACACCCTGGTGCCCTTGCGTGCGGGTGAAACCGTAGGCTGGCGTCTGCAGGCCTGAGTGCAGGTAGCTGGGCCGCGATGCCCGGCAAACAGGCAGCAAAGCCAAACTTGCCTGCAGGGGGCTTGACCGGGGTGGTAGACTAGCAGGGCGAAGTTGGCCGGACAGTCGCCGCCCGCGCAAGCGGGGGGAGGAAAGTCCGGGCTTCATAGGGCAGGATGCCGGCTAACGGCCGGGCGTCGTGAGGCGACGGAAAGTGGAACAGAGAGCTGAACCGCCGATGGCTGGACCACATGGCCCGCAAGGGTTGTGTGGTTGTACCCGAAAGGGCAGCACAGGTAAGGGTGAAAAGGTGCGGTAAGAGCGCACCGCTCGACTGGTAACAGCTCGAGGCAGGCTAAACCCCATCCGAAGCAAGACCAAATAGGCAAGCGTTGACGGGGCCCCCTGAGCTTGCGGGTAGGTTGCTTGAGGCGTGCAGCAATGTACGTCCTAGAGGAATGACTGTCGGCAGCGGGTAACCGCTGTGTCACAGGACCCGGCTTACAGGCCGACTTCGCCTTTGATACCCCCCAAAAGACGCAGCTCTGTGCTGCGTCTTTTGCTTTCTGGCCACAAGGCCTGACCTATCGGCCGGTTTCAGATTGCAGCAGCGTGAGGCCAGCGCGTTCTTTGTGGCCCCTAGAAGTGCCGACGTAGATCCAGCCCCTTATACAAGCCAGCTACCTCGTCGGCATAGCCATTGAACATCAGGGTCTTGCGCTTGAGGAATTCGCCGATGCGGCGTTCGCTGGCCTGGCTCCAGCGCGGGTGATCCACTTCGGGGTTCACGTTGGAGTAGAAGCCGTACTCGGTAGGTGCGGCGCGGGTCCAGCTGCTGATGGGCTGTTTCTCTACCAACCGTATCTTGACTATGGACTTGATGCTCTTGAAGCCGTATTTCCAGGGCACCACCAGCCGGACCGGCGCGCCGTTCTGGCGCGGCAGTGGCTTGCCATAGAGGCCCACCGCCAGGATGGCGAGCGGGTGCATGGCCTCATCCAGGCGCAAGCCTTCCACATAGGGCCAGTCCAGCACCGAGGTTTTCTGGCCTGGCATCTGTTCGGGTGCCAACAGGGTGGTGAATTCCAGGTATTTGCCCCGGCTGGTCGGTTCCACCTGCTTGAGCAAGGCGCTCAAGGGCAGGCCTACCCAGGGGATGACCATGGACCAGCCCTCGACACAGCGCAGGCGGTAGATGCGCTCTTCCAGCGGGGCCAGCTTGAGCAGGCTGTCGAGATCGAAGCGGCGTGGCTTGGCCACCTCTCCGCCAACTTCCACCACCCAGGGATCGATCTTGAGCGTGTGGGCATGGTCGGCCGGATCGCCTTTATCGGTGCCGAACTCGTAGAAATTGTTGTAGCTGGTGATCTGGCCCAGGCTGTTCTGCGGCTCGCTGCTGCTGTAGCGGCTCTTGTAGAAGGTGGGCAGCTTCTCCTGCGGGGCGGCGACGGCCTCGGGCAGCATGGCGGCCGCGCCCAATGCCGCTGCGCCCTGCATCCAGGTACGGCGGCTCAGGTAGATGTCTTCCGGCGTGATCTCGCTGGGGGCGATAGGGGGCGGGCGATAGGCGGACATGGCGACTCCTGCTGAGTACGGGGTTTGGACCCACCTTGGTCGTACCGGTTCGGCGTTTCTGACGGGGCGCCTGGGCTGTGGATAACTGGCCGGCTAGCTAGCCCTAGGCGCTGCTGCCGTAGCGCCACCAGTGCCACCCGCCCATGATGCAGGAGGCAAGCAGCATGGCATAGGCCAGGGTGACGATATGGCCACGGAAGCGTTGGCGTGTCTCGGGCTTGAGGACGGCATTCCAAAGCAGCAGCAGCACGGCCAGGAACAGGCCCAGCCGTATCAGTTTGACCAGCATCTCAGCCACCTCCTACCGAGCCAACTACAGGCATTGCACCACGCCCTCGGCGTACTGGCGGGCGCCCAGCAGGGTGTTCTCGGTGCCTGACTTGTAGCTCAGTAGCTGCCAGCTCTTGCAGCCGAGCTTCTGGGTGAAGGTGTCGGCGCGGCGGCGGAAGAACTGCTCGGCCTGGCCGTCAAACAGCAGGGAGGAGCCAGTGACGCGCAGCTGGTACTTCTTTTGACCGAGGTAGCGGGTGTCGCTGTCCTGCAGTACGCCGTTGTTTTCTGCCACTGCCTGACCGGTTTGCTGGAGCTGCGCGCAGGCGGATAACAGCAATGACATCGGTATTAGTAGGGCAAGAATGCGGTTGGACATGAAGGCGTTTTCCGAGCGAAGTTGAGACGTTACTTTCAGGTTTTAACATAAACCCTTATTTGCAAAGGATTATTGCATTAGGGTACTACTTGGCAAATTAGCCGTAAGTGATTGTAGCAAAAACAAAAAATCCCAAAGCGTTAGCTTGACCCGGTTTGATTCCTTGCCATATAGTGGGGTGTAGTGGGAAAAAGTGGTGAAAAGTGTTTCATCCGCCCACGAATGGATTTTTCCTGGAAGGCTTTAAGTCCGGCTTTCTCCCCCAATGCGGGAACTTGGCGTTAATCATGTTTGGCGGCGTAGCACTCCTCAACCTCGACAGCAAAGGGCGATTGGCCATACCGGCCAAGCATCGCGACGCCCTGCTTGAGGGTTGCGGCGGGCGGCTGACGGTCACGGTCGATCCCAGCCAGTGCCTGCTGATCTATCCCCAGCCTGCCTGGGAACCTGTGCGTGACAAACTGAATAATCTACCTGCTTTCAATCCCCAGGCCCGCGCATTGCAGCGCCTGATCCTGGGCCATGCGGAGGAGGTGGAGATCGATTCCGCCGGCCGCATCCTGCTGTCTACCACCCTGCGCAGCTTTGCCCAACTCGACAAGGCCGTGGCCCTGGTGGGCCTGGGCAGCAAGTTCGAGTTGTGGGATGAAGCGCGCTGGCATGCGCAAACCGCTGCAGCGCTGGCCATGTCGCCAGCCGATATTGCAGCCCAACTTGACGGTTTCGTGCTGTGAGCGCCGCAGACTTTCTCCACCGCACGGTGCTGCTGACCGAAGCGGTGGACGGGTTGGCCATCAAACCCGACGGCTGCTACGTGGACTGCACCTATGGTCGTGGCGGCCATTCCCGCTTGATTCTTTCCCGCCTGGGGCCGGCTGGGCGCTTGATTGCGTTCGACAAGGACCCGCAGGCCGTCGCCAATGCCCGCAGCATTGCCGACCCCCGCTTCAGCATCGTGCATGAGCCCTATGCCGCCTTCCACCGTGGCCTGGATGAGCTGGGCGTGGGCCTGGTCGACGGTGTGCTGATGGACCTTGGGGTGTCTTCCCCCCAGATAGATGACGCCAGCCGTGGCTTCAGCTTCCGCTTTGATGCCCCGCTGGACATGCGCATGGATACGACCCGGGGCCAGACGGCCGCGGAATGGCTGGCAACAGCCGAGCAGGCAGACATCACAGAGGTGATACGGGACTATGGCGAAGAACGGTTTGCTAAACAGATTGCAGGCGCGCTTGTTGCGGCTCGGGTCGAAAACCCTGTCGTCACAACAGGACAACTTTCCCAGATCGTGGCAAAGGCCGTCCGCACCCGGGAGCCGGGCCAGGATCCGGCGACGCGCACCTTCCAGGCTATACGGATTTACATCAATCGTGAGCTTGAGGAGCTGTCGCTGACCTTGCCCCAGGCCTTGGGCCGATTGGCAGCGGGTGGTCGTTTTTCCGTCATTGCCTTCCACTCGCTGGAAGACCGTATCGTCAAGCGCTTTATGCAGGACGCCGCCAAGGCCGATCGCCTGCCTTCGCGCCTGCCGGTGCGGGCCGCCGATATCGGCGAGGCGCCGCTTAAGCTGATCGGCAAGCCGGTGCGGGCATCGCAAACCGAAGTGGATGAAAACCCGCGCGCCCGTAGCGCCATTCTGCGTATTGCAGAGCGTACCGGTGCGCCCATTCCTAAAGGGATGAGCGCTTAAGTGACGCGGTTGAACTTGTTGTTGCTCTTTGTCCTTATCGCCTGTGCGCTGGGGGTCGTTACCTCACAGCATAAAGCCCGGCGAGCCTATATCGAGTTGCAGAAGGCGCAGGCCGAGGCACGCCGTCTGGATGTGGAGTGGGGCCAGTTGCAGCTGGAGCAAAGCACCTGGGCCATGCATTCGCGGATAGAACGGGAAGCCTCGACCCGGCTGAACATGCGGGTGCCTGATGGGGCCCATACCCAGCTGGCTCCGGTGGCCGGAGGCGCGCAGTAATGGCCTACCGCACCAACAAGAACCTCGCGCTCAAGCTGCAGATGTGGCGTGCCTGGCTGGTGCTGGGCGGCTTGCTGACCTTGTTCCTGGTGCTGGTGGGGCGTGCTGCCTACCTGATGAGCTACAAGGAGGAGTTCCTGCGCGAGCAGGGCGAAGCCCGGTACAGCCGCCGTCTGGTGCTGGAAGCCAATCGCGGCATGATTACCGACCGCAATGGTGAGCCGCTGGCAATTTCCACCCCGGTGCAGTCGGTCTGGGCCAGCCCGCCGGACGTGCCCAAGCTGACCAACACGCAGCTGGCCAATCTGGCGCGTGCCCTGGACCTCAAACCGGCCGAGGTGAAACGCAAGCTGGCCGACAAGAAGCGCGACTTCGTCTACCTGCGCCGGCAGATGCCGCCGGATGCCGCCGAGCGTGTGCTGGGCCTGGGCATCCCTGGTGTCGCCAAGCAGACCGAGTATCGCCGCTTCTACCCGGCAGGCGAGGTGCTGGCGCATGTGATCGGCTTTACCGGCATAGACAACAAGGGCCAGGAAGGCTTTGAGCTGACCCGTGAATCCATGCTGGCGGGCAAGCCCGGCAGTCGCCAGGTGATCAAGGACAGGCGCGGCTACATCGTCGAAGACGTGACCAGCATAGAGAAGCCACGTGACGGCCAGACGCTGACGCTGAGCATAGACAGCAAGATCCAGTACCTGGCTTTCCGCGAGCTGAAAAAGGCGGTGGAAAGCACCAATGCCAAGGGCGGCGGCATCGTGGTGCTGGATTCGCATACCGGTGAGGTGCTGGCGCTGGCGAACATGCCCAGCTTTAACCCCAACAACCGCGAGAAGCTGGATCCGGCTTCCCGCCGCAACCGGGCGCTGACCGATGTGTACGAGCCGGGCTCCACGCTGAAGCCATTTACTGTGGCGGCAGCCTTGGAAACGGGCAATGTCACGCCGCAGACGGTGGTGCAGACCGGCAATGGCCGCTTCAGCATCGGCCCCTCTACCGTGCATGACACCAAGCCGCACGGTGCCATCACGGTGGAGCAGGTGATACAGCGGTCCAGCAATGTGGGCACCAGCAAGCTGCAGCTCGACATGGGCAGGGAGTACCTGTGGACCTTCTACGACAGCCTGGGCTTTGGCCAGCTGCCACGTAGTGGATTCCCCGGGGAGGTTGCGGGCCGCTTGCGGCCCTGGAAGAACTGGGTACCGATAGATCAGGCCACCATGTCGTATGGCCACGGTATCTCGGTGAGTTTGCTGCAGATAGCGCGGGCCTATCAGATATTTGCCACGGATGGCGAGATCAGGCCCATCAGTTTTCAGAAGTTGGTCGCTCCCTTGCCGGGGCGGTCGGTAATCAAGCCGGAAACGGCACAGGCGATACGCAAGATGCTGGAGATGGTGACCCAACCTGGAGGTACTGCGCTGCGCGCCCAAGTGGCGGGCTATCGCGTGGGCGGCAAGACCGGGACGGCGCACAAGCTGGCGGGCGGCGCGTACGCGACCGACAAATACGTGGGCTCGTTCGTGGGTATTGCACCGATGTCGGCCCCCAGGCTGATCGTGGCGGTGATGATAGACGAACCCGAACCGATACCTGGGCGCTACTACGGCGGCTATGTGGCTGCGCCGGTGTTCAGTGCGGTGGTGGCCGGCAGCCTGCGGGTGATGGGCATACCACCCGATGCGCCGCAGAACGTGCCGCAACTGGATATGTTGGGCGACCTTGTGAAGGAGGAAATGTGAAACCAGGCACTTGGCTTCTCCCTTCGCCCGATTGGGCTGCCATAGACGCGATCGCAGCCGGCCGGCGGGTGCTGGCCGATAGCCGGCAGATACAGCCCGGCGATGTTTTCCTGGCCTACAAGGGCGAGTACAGCGACGGCCGCGACCATATTGCCAACGCGATAGGCGCGGGTGCGGCTTGCATACTGTGGGAAGCCGAGGACTATGCCTGGCGCACTGAATGGGCTGCCGTGCCCAACCTGGCCATACCCCGGCTACGCGAACTGGCTGGCATCGTGGCGGCCCACCTGCTCGGCAATCCCAGCCAGGCACTGCATTGCGTGGGCGTGACGGGCACCAATGGCAAGACCAGCTGCGCCCATTGGCTGGCACAGGCCTATACCCTGCTGGGCGAGAAGGCTGCCTTGATCGGCACCGTGGGCTATGGCTTTCTGCCTCAGCTGGAAGAAGCCAGCCATACCACGCCGGATGCCGTCCGTTTGCAGAACCTGATTGCCCGCTATCGCAGCGAAGGCGCCAGCCACCTGGCCATGGAAGTCAGCTCGCACGGGCTGGAGCAGGCGCGTGCCCATGGGGTGGCCTTTCATACCGCCGTGTTCACCAACCTGACCCGCGACCACTTGGACTACCACGGCAGCATGGCCGCCTATGGCGCCAGCAAGCAAAGGCTGTTCGAGTGGGAGGGCTTGCGGGCTGCCGTAATCAATGCCGATGACGGATTTGGCGCCCAGCTGCTGGCCCAGCTGCCAGCGGGACTGGGCTTGTCCTATGGCCTGAATGCCGGCGATATCCGTGCCGATACGGTGGAAACCAGCCTGGCCGGGCTCAGGCTTGGGGTGGTTACGCCGTGGGGCCGGACCGAGATCAACAGCCCCCTGGTGGGGCGCTTCAATGCTTACAACCTGCTGGCCTGCCTGGGCGTGCTGCTCAGCAGCGGGGTGGCGCTGGCGGATGCCGCTGCAGTGCTGGGCCGTATCGAATCGGCCAAGGGGCGTATGCAACGCCTGGGCGGGGGTGACCGGCCGCTGGTGGTGGTCGACTATGCCCACACGCCGGATGCACTGGAGAAGGCCTTGTCCACCCTGCGCGAGATCATGCCCGGCAAGCGTCGGCTGTACTGCGTGTTTGGCTGTGGCGGCGACCGGGATCGCGGCAAGCGTCCCGAGATGGCACGTATCGCCTGCACCCTGGCCAATACGGTGATCATCACCAATGACAACCCGCGCACCGAGGACCCCAAGCAGATCATCCACGACATTCTGGAGGGCGTGGATGGTGCTGCGGCCAAGAACCCGCATTTTGGCGATTACAGCGTGCAACGTGATCGCGCCGCTGCCATTGCTGCTGCCATCGAGCTGGCTGAGCCCGGCGACGTGGTACTGATCGCCGGTAAGGGCCACGAGGAATACCAGGACGCGAACGGTGTGAAGGCGCCGTTCAGCGATGAACAACAAGCAAGGGCTGCATTGGCAGCCTGGAAGCCATTGAAGTGAACAACGTCATGCTGACTCTCGCCGCCGCGGCCGCCGCGCTGAACGCCACCTGGCGTGGCGACGGCGCCGTCGCCTTTCTGCGAGTGACGACCGATAGCCGTGATATCCAGCCGGGCGACCTGTTCGTGGCGCTCAAGGGCGAGCGTTTCGACGGCCACGATTTTGTGGCAGATGTACTGTCCCTTGGTGCGGCGATGGCCATGGTGGAGACGGGCCATGCCTGCTTGGCGGCCTTGCCCGAGACTGCCCCCCTGCTGCTGGTGGACGACACCCTGGCTGGGCTGGGCCGCCTGGCGGCCCACTGGCGCCGGCAGTTCGACCTGCCCGTGGTGGCGGTAACGGGCTCCAGCGGCAAGACCACGGTGAAGGAGATGCTGGCCACGGTGTTGCGGCTCAAGGCCGGCCACGATGCCGTGCTTGCCACCACCGGCAACCTGAACAACCACATCGGCGTGCCGCTGATGCTGCTGCGCCTGCGTGCGCAGCATCGCTATGCCGTGATCGAGATGGGCATGAACCATTTCGGCGAGATTGCCTATCTCTCCGGCCTGGCCGCGCCCACGGTGGCCTTGGTAAACAATGCGGGCACCGCCCACATCGAGTTCCTGGGGTCGCCGGCCGGCATAGCCCAGGCCAAGGGTGAGATATTCGAGAGCCTGGCTGATAGCGGTACGGCCGTGATCAACCTGGACGACGCATTCGCCGGTTACTGGCAGAGCCTGAACAAAAGCCGGGTGCGCCTGGGCTTTGGGCTGTTGCAGGGCGAGATACAGGCCCGCGAGGTGGAGATGCAGCCGCTGAGCAGCCGCTTCACCCTGCATACGCCCACCGGCGAAGCACCGGTGCACCTGCCAACGCCTGGCCTGCACAACGTGCGCAACGCCCTGGCGGTGGCTGCGGCCGCCCATGCGTTGGGCCTGAGCAGCAGCGAGATTGCTGCCGGCCTGGCGGCATTTGCCGGCGCCAAGGGCAGGTTGCAGCAAAAGCGCGCCGCCAACGGTGCCTTGCTGATAGACGATAGCTACAACGCCAACCCCAGTTCCATCCAGGCGGCCATAGACGTGCTGGCTGCCCTGCCGGCGCCACGCTACCTGGTGCTGGGCGATACCGGCGAGATAGACGACGTGGTCAAGCGGCATGCCGAATTGGGCAGCTATGCCAAGGCCAAGGGATTGGAAACGCTCTATGCCACCGGCCAGGGCATGCGCCATGCCGTGGCGGCGTTTGGCGACGGCGGTGCCTGGTTCGAGAGCCATGCCGAGCTGCTGGCTGCGCTCAAGCCGCGGGTAACTGCCGATACGGTGGTGCTGGTCAAGGGATCGCGCTTTATGCGCATGGAACAGATCGTCGAGGCACTGACCTCGGCAGAAAGCAAAGGAGCCTGAGATGCTGCTGTGGCTCGCCAACCTGCTCGGAGAGAATGTCCGGGCCTTCAATGTCTTCAACTACCTGACCCTGCGGGCAGTGCTGGCCACCATGACCGCGCTGTTCATCAGCTTCCTGCTGGGGCCTTGGGTCATACGCAAGCTGACCGAATTGAAGGTCGGCCAGGCTGTGCGTGACGACGGCCCGCAAACCCATCTGGTCAAGGCCGGCACCCCCACCATGGGCGGCACCCTGATCTTGCTGGCCATTGGCCTGACTACCCTGCTGTGGGCAGATCTGAGCAACCGCTTTGTCTGGGTGGTGCTGGGCGTCACCCTGGGCACTGGCATCATCGGCTTTGTCGATGACTACAAGAAGGTGGCGCTGAAGAATCCCAAGGGCCTGTCCAGCAAGCAGAAGCTGTTCTGGCAATCCATCATCGCTATTGCCACCGGCTATTTCCTGGCCAATACCGCCACCCTGCCGGCCAATACCGAGTTCATCGTGCCCTTCTTCAAGCACGTGGCCTACCCCTTCGGCAGCATAGGATTCATGGTGCTGACCTATTTCGTTATCGTCGGTACCAGCAATGCGGTGAACCTGACCGACGGCCTGGACGGCCTGGCCATCATGCCGACGGTGATGGTGGCCAGCGCGCTGGCGATCTTTGCCTATGTGGCCGGCAACGCCAAGTTCGCCAGCTATCTGCTGCTGCCCCATATCCCCGGCGCCGGCGAGCTGGCCGTGTTCTGTGCCGCCATGGCCGGCGCTGGGCTGGGTTTTCTGTGGTTCAACGCCTACCCGGCCGAAGTATTCATGGGCGATGTCGGCGCCCTGGCCCTGGGCGCTGCTCTGGGCACGGTGGCCGTGATCGTCCGGCAGGAGATCGTGCTGTTCATCATGGGCGGTGTGTTCGTGATGGAGGCACTCAGCGTGATGATACAGGTGGCCAGTTTCAAGCTGACCGGCAAGCGGGTGTTCCGAATGGCCCCGCTGCACCATCACTACGAGCTCAAGGGCTGGAAGGAAACCCAGGTGGTGGTGCGGTTCTGGATCATCACCATGCTGCTGGTGCTGGCCGGTTTGGCCACGCTGAAACTGCGCTGAGAAAAAACATGCAGAACGTGGGACATCATCGGCTGCAAAGCAGCCTGGGCAAGCAAGTACAGGGGTGGCGCAATAGCGTTGCCGCCGGTCTTGCCTGTGATGTCCTGCCATATAGCGTTGCGGTTGGAGAGAGGCAATGAACTGGGAAGCAAAGCACATCACCGTGGTAGGCCTGGGCGCCACTGGCCTGTCAGCAGCACGCTGGCTGGCCCGCCATGGGGCGGTCGTGACCGTGGCTGACAGCCGTAGCAATCCACCTGGCCTGAGCGAGCTACAGGCCGCTTTGCCGCAGGTGCCGGTCAAGCTGGGACCGTTTACCAGCACGACTTTTGCCGGTGCGGAATACCTGGTGGTGAGCCCAGGTGTGCCGCTGGCCGAGCCTGCCATTGCGGCTGCGGTGGACCGTGGCATCGAAGCCATCGGCGATGTGGAGCTGTTCGCCCGCGCCCATGCGACAACCCAGTCCCGCGCCAAGATCATCGCCATTACCGGCTCCAACGGTAAGTCCACCGTCACTAGCATGGTGGGCGCCATGTGCGAGGCCGCGGGCCTGAGCACCGTGGTGGCCGGCAATATCGGCCTGCCGGTGCTGGACGCCCTGCTGGAGATAGAAACCGAGGTACGGCCGCTGCCTGATGTGTGGGTGCTGGAGCTGTCCAGTTTCCAGCTGGAAACCACCAGCAGCCTGGCGCCCGATGCGGCGACGGTGCTGAACGTAAGCGAAGACCATCTGGATCGCTACGACACCATGCTGCATTACGCCATGGCCAAGGCGCGCATCTTTGAAGGCCTGGGCGCCATGGTGCTGAACCGCGAGGATGGCTACTGCCGAGGCATGGCCCGGCCTGGTCGGCAGGTGTTCTGGTTTGGCCTGGACGCGCCGCGCTCACCTACCGAATACGGCCTCAAGCCCTTCGGCTCGGGCCACGAGCTGGTGTGCGGCGACTTTACGCTGATGCTGGCCTCCGAGCTGCCGCTGGCAGGCTTGCACAATGCCGCCAACGCGCTGGCTGCCCTGGCACTGACGCGGGCCATCGGCCTGCCCACCTTGCCCCTGCTGCAAGCCTTGCGGCGTTTCCATGGCTTGCCACACCGGGTGGAGTGGGTGGCTGAGATCGGCGGCGTCAATTACTACGACGACTCCAAGGGGACCAATGTCGGCGCCACCGAGGCCGCCCTCAAGGGCATGAGCCAAGCCGTGGTACTGATCGCCGGCGGCGATGGCAAGGGGCAGGATTTCAGCCCGCTGGCTGCCGCCTGCCAGGGCAAGGTCAGGGCAGCCGTGCTGATAGGCCGGGATGGCCCGCAGGTTGCCGCCGCCCTCGCCCGCACCGGGGTCAAGTTGATCACGGCGGGCAGCATGGAAGAGGCGGTGACCCTGGCAGCAGCCGAAGCCCAGGTTGGTGATGCCGTGCTGATGTCGCCGGCCTGCGCCAGCCTGGATATGTTCAAGAACTACGCTCATCGCGCCGAGGTTTTCATCGCGGCGGTGAAGGCGTTGGAGCAATAAGACGTGAAGCTGTTCTATCAGGCCCTCAAGCGCCGCCCCGCCATGCATGGCTATGACCAGTCCCTGGTCTGGGCCGTGCTGGCGCTGCTCGCCATCGGCCTGGTGATGGTCTATTCGGCCTCTATCGCGGCGGCTGAAGTGGATAAGGATACGGGCTTTCGCTCCAGTTATTTCCTCTGGCGCCATGGCATTTTCCTGGGGGTGGGCTTTATGGCCGCCTTTGTGGCCTTCCAGATACCCATACGTATCTGGCAGCAGTACGCGCCCTATTTGTTCCTGCTGGGTATCGCCCTGCTGATCATGGTGCTGATACCGGGCATAGGCCGGGAAGTGAATGGCTCCAAGCGCTGGCTCAGCCTGTTCGTGGTGAACTTCCAGCCCTCCGAGGCCATGAAGTTCTTTGTGGTGCTGTATGCCGCCGACTACACGGTACGCAAGGCCGCCTACATGCACAGCCTGGTCAAGGGCTTTGTGCCCATGTTCGTGGTGATGCTGGTGACGGGGGTGCTGTTGCTGGCCGAGCCGGATTTCGGCGCACTGGCCGTGATCACTGCCATAGCCATGGGCACCTTGTTCCTCGGCGGCTTTGACTGGCGCTTGTTTGCCGGCCTGGTCGTCATGCTGCTGATCAGCTTTGTCGGTTTCATCCTCACCTCGCCCTATCGTATGGCGCGGGTGATCGGCTTCATGGACCCCTGGCAGGATCCCTATGGCAAGGGCTACCAGCTCAGCCACAGCCTGATTGCTTTTGGCCGGGGCGAATGGACCGGTGTGGGCCTGGGTGGCTCGGTGGAGAAGCTCAGCTACCTGCCCGAGGCCCATACCGATTTCCTGATGGCCATCATTGCCGAGGAATTCGGGTTTGTCGGCGTGGCGGTCGTGGTGGTGCTGTTTGCCTGGGTGGTGTTCCGCGCCTTCGCCGTCGGCATACAGGCGGCCAAGCTGGAGCGCTACTACTCGGCCCTGGTGGCCCAGGGTGTGGGCATGTGGCTGGGCATACAGACTTTCATCAATGTCGGCGTGAACGTCGGCTTGCTGCCCACCAAGGGCCTTACCCTGCCGCTGCTGTCATTTGGCGGCTCGGGCATCCTGTTCAACTTGATTGCCCTGGCCGTCCTGCTGCGCGTGGATTGGGAAAACCGGCAGATGATGCGGGGGTACACGGTATGAGCCAAGCGAAATCCATGCCGCTGGCCCGGCGCACGCTGATGGTGATGGCGGGTGGTACGGGCGGCCATATCTTCCCCGCCCTGGCCGTGGCCAAGGCCATGCAGGCCCGTGGCTGGCAGGTGGTGTGGCTGGGTGCGCGCGGCAAGATGGAGGCGGAACTGGTGCCCAAGCACCATATCACCATCGAACTGCTGCCCATAGGTGGTGTGCGTGGCCAGGGACTGGTGCGCAAGCTGGTGCAGCCGCTGGAGCAGGCTGTGGCGCTGTGGCTGGCCGTGGCCGCCATCTTCCGCCACCGGCCTGATGCGGTCATCGGCTTTGGCGGTTTTACCGGCTTTGCGGGGGGGCTAGCGGCCACCATGCTGTGGAAGCCCTTGATTGTGCATGAGCAGAATTCGGTGCCCGGCCTCACCAACAAAGTGCTGGCCCTGCTGGCGGATCGCGTGCTGACCGCTTTCCCTTCGGCCTTTGCCGGCAAGGGGCGGGTAGTGGGTAATCCGGTACGCGAGGACATCGCGGCCCTGCCCGCGCCGGCCGAGCGCTTCCGTGGCCGTAGCGGCCCTTTGCGGGTGCTGGTGGTGGGGGGCAGCCTGGGCGCGGCGGCGCTGAATGAAGTGGTGCCCAAGGCGCTGGCGCTGATGGACCCGGCCGAACGGCCGCTGGTGACGCATCAGTCCGGCAGCAAGCAGCTTGAACAACTGCGGGCGCATTACAGCGAGGCTGGTGTAGCTGGTGTTTGCGTGCCCTTTATCGAGGATATGGCCAGCGCCTATGCAGAGGCCGACCTGGTGATCTGCCGTGCCGGAGCGCTGACGGTATCGGAGCTGTCTGCCGTGGGCGTGCCCGCCATTCTGGTGCCCTACCCCAGCGCGGTGGATGACCACCAGACCGGCAATGCGGCCTATCTGGCTGATTTTGGCGCGGCCGTGCTGCGGCAGCAGTCGGAGCTGAGCCCGGCCTGGCTGGCGCAGCAACTGAAAGAGATGAACCGTACCCGCCTGCTGGCCATGGCCGAGGCAGCACGGACCCGAGCCTTGCCCGACGCAACCCGCGTCGTGGCAGATGTGATTGAAGAACTTGGCGCCTGAGGCGCCAGACAAGGGGTGGAACGTGAAAAGTGAGCTCAAGCCCTCTTTCACCACGGCGGCGCTGTGGCGCGGCACCCCTTGCGTGGCACGAGTAGAGAGATGAAACACAAGGTCAAACGCATACATTTCGTCGGCATAGGTGGTTCCGGCATGAGCGGCATTGCCGAGGTGCTGCTCAATCTGGGCTTTACCGTATCAGGCTCCGACCTGGGCGAATCTGCCACCACGGCAAGGCTGCGGTCGGCGGGTGCCACCGTGTTCCTGGGGCACGACGCAGCCCACCAGCAGCATGCCGATGTGGTGGTGACTTCCACTGCAGTGAAGGCAGACAACCCCGAAGTGGTGGCTGCCCGCGCCCGCCAGGTGCCGGTGATACCGCGTGCCATGATGCTGGCCGAGCTGCTGCGCTTCCGCCAGGGCATAGCCGTGGCGGGTACCCATGGCAAGACCACCACTACCAGCCTGATTGCTTCCATCCTGGCCGAGGCGGGGCTGGACCCGACCTATGTGATTGGTGGCCGGCTGACCGCCGCTGGCAGCAATGCCAAGCTGGGCAAGGGCGATTTCATCGTGGTGGAGGCCGACGAATCGGATGCCTCCTTCCTGATGCTGCAGCCGGTGTTGGCGGTCATTACCAATATCGATGCCGACCATATGGATACCTATGGCCATGACTTCGAGCGGCTCAAGCAGGCTTTTCTCGATTTTCTCGGCCACCTGCCGTTTTATGGCCGGGCTGCCGTCTGCCTGGATGACCCCAATGTGCGCGCCATCCTGCCCCAGGTAGGCAAGCCCCTGACGACCTATGGGGTGAGCGAAGACGCCATGCTGCGGGCCGAGCATATCGAAGCCCTGCCTGGCGGCCGCATGCGCTTTACCGCTGTATGGCGCAATGGTGTGGAAAGTCGTATCCCCATAGAGCTGAATGCCGCGGGCCACCATAACGTGCTGAACAGCCTGGCGGCCATCGCCGTCTGCCTGGAAGTGGGGGCATCCGAAGCGGCCATCCAGAAGGCCTTGAGCGAGTTTGGCGGGGTGGGGCGGCGGTTCCAGCGCTACGGCCAGGCCAGCCTGCCTGCAGGCGGCAGTGCCACGGTGATAGACGACTATGGCCATCACCCGGTGGAGATGGCCGCCACGCTGGCCGCTGTGCGGGGGGCTTTCCCCAGCAGCCGCTTGTTGCTGGCCTTCCAGCCGCATCGCTACAGCCGCACCCGTGATTGCTTTGAGGATTTCGCCCGCGTGCTGTCCACCGTGGACGCACTGGTGCTGACCGAGGTGTATGCCGCCGGCGAGGCACCCATTGTGGCGGCAGACGGCCGGGCGCTGACCCGTGCGGTCCGCGTGCAGGGCAAGGTGGAACCGTTGTTCGTGGAGGATATCAATGCACTCCCGGCAGCCATTCTGGAACACGCAAGAGACGGGGACGTGATCGTGACCATGGGCGCAGGCACCATAGGCGGCGTACCCGCAAAACTGGTAGGTAAGGCATGAACAAGTACGGAAAAGTCGCCGTCGTGATGGGCGGAACCAGCGCTGAACGCGAGGTCTCGCTGATGAGTGGTGCTGGCGTATTGGGAGCCCTGCAATCCCGCGGGGTAGATGCGCACGCATTCGACCCGCGCGACCAGCCCCTGTCGGCACTCAAGACTGAAGGCTTTGACCGGGTCTTTCTGATACTGCACGGCCCCTTTGGCGAGGATGGCACCCTGCAGGGCGCGCTGGAAACCATGGGTATGCCATATACCGGCTGCGGCGTGATGGCCTCGGCCATCGGCATGGACAAGCTGCGCAGCAAGCTGATCTGGCGCGCTTTGGGCCTGCCAGTGCCGGATTTCGAGCTGGTGGACGAGCACAGCGACTTTGCCGCCATCGAGCAGAAGCTGGGCCTGCCCCTGTTCGTAAAGCCGAATATCGAGGGTTCCAGCATAGGCGTGACCAAGGTCAAGGCTGCGGGCGAACTGAAGGCTGCCTTTGCGGAAGCCCGCAAGTACGACAGGGTGGTGCTGGCCGAACGCTTTATCGGCGGTGGTGAATACAGCGCACCTATCTTGGGCGATGCCGTGCGCGGTTACACCGTGTTGCCGGCCATCAAGATCGAGCCGGCTACTGAGTTCTACGACTACCAGGCCAAGTATTTCCGCGACGACACGGTCTACCGCTGCCCTTGTGGCTTGCCTGCAGAGCAGGAAGCCGCGATCGCCGCCCTGGTGGAAAAGGCCTTCTGGGCCATAGGCGGCCGTAGCTGGGCACGGGTGGATTTCCTGATGGATGAAGCCGGCAAACCCTATCTGCTGGAGGTCAACACCGCTCCGGGCATGACCAGCCATAGCCTCTTCCCCATGGGCGCCCGCGCCGCAGGCATGAGCTATGAGGACGTGGTGCTGATGATATTGGATACGACGCTGTAAGCGTTTGAAAGGCGGAACGTGAGCATTGCGGTAAAGACAAGGCTTGATGTGTGTGCCACCCGTACCAACCGGTACGGCGCACCCACGCACGCGCCTTGCAGGCCGCAAGCGTTGCTCCCTCGCCGACGGGCGAGGGCGGGGGGAGTGGGGTTCTATCAAGGGCACATCGCGACGCGGCTACTACGGTCCATCCCGACAAGCTTTGCTTGTCGTGCACGGTGCTTAAACCAGAGGGGACATCGCGATGTGGGATAAGCCCCAGGCCCTCAACTGGCTGGCCAACCTGCTGTTCGGCCTGGCCGTGCTGCTGTTCCTGTACGCAGCCCTGCTGGTTGTGGTGCATTCGCCGCTGTTTCCGGTGCGGCAGATCAAGGTGGATGGCAGCCTGGCCCATGTGACGCGCGAGCAATTGCAATACATCGTGAAGAACGAGCTGAAAGGCACGTTCTTTACCCTGGATCTGAACAAGACCCGGCAGGCTTTCGAGAAACTGCCCTGGGTACGCCAGGTCAATCTGCGGCGGCGCTGGCCCGATAGGCTGGACGTGACCATAGAGGAACATGTGGCGCTGGCTCGCTGGGGTTCGGTGGGCTTGGTGAACACCTTGGGCGAGCGTTTTGACGCGGCCACCAACGAGCCCTTGCCGGTGCTGGAAGGGCCTGAGGGCAGCGAGGCGGACATGGCCAAGGGTTATGTGAGTTTTCGGGACAGGCTGGTGGCTGTGCAGCGCAAGCCTACCCATGTGTGGCTGTCGGCACGCCGGGCCTGGCGGGTGCAACTGGATCACAGCCTGACGGTGGAGATAGGCCGCGATGATGTGGACGCCCGCCTGGGCAAGTTCATCAAGGCCTACCCCACCACGCTGGCGGTCATCAAGCGACCGGTCAGCTATGTGGACCTGCGCTACCCCAACGGCTTTTCGGTGCGGGTGCCGCCGGGCATGGTACCGCCCGCCAAGCCGCCCGAGGTGGCCGCATGAAGATGATTAGGAACGACGCCGCGATGACAGGCGCGGCGAACAAGGCAAAGCAGTCTGGAGAAATACGGTGAATAAACCGAGTACAACAAAGAACCTGCTGGTCGGCCTCGATATCGGTACCTCGAAGATCGTGGCGCTGGTGGCTGAAGTGCAGCCTGATGGCCGCATGGAAATCATCGGCCTGGGGCAGGCACCATCGAAAGGCCTGAAAAAAGGCGTGGTGGTGAACATCGAATCCACCGTGAGCGCCATACAGCGGGCTTTGGAAGAAGCCGAGCTGATGGCGGATTGCAAGATACGCGAAGTACTGACCGGCATTGCCGGCAGCCATATCCGTAGCTTCAACTCCCACGGCATGGTCGCCATCAAGGACAAGGAAGTCACTCAGGCCGATGTGGACCGGGTGATAGAGACGGCCCGTGCGGTCAATATCCCCACCGAGCATCAGATTCTGCACATCCTGACCCAGGAATTCATCATCGATGGGCAGGAGGACGTGAAGGAGCCGCTGGGCATGAGCGGAGTGAGGCTGGAGGTGAAGGTGCATATCGTCACCGGCGCCATCAGCGCAGCCCAGAACATCACCAAGTGCGTGCGCCGCTGCGGCCTGGAGATGAACGATCTGATCCTGCAGCCGCTGGCCAGTGCCATGAGCGTGCTGAGCGAGGATGAAAAGGAACTGGGTGTCTGCCTGATCGATATCGGCGGCGGCACGACCGACATTGCCGTGTTCTGCGATGGCGCCATCCGCCACACCGCCGTGATACCCATTGCCGGCGACCAGATCACCAATGATATCGCCATGGCTCTGCGGACGCCGACCAAGGAGGCCGAGGACATCAAGCGTGCCCATGGCATCGCCTTGCGCCAGCTGGCGGACCCGCAGCAGACCATAGAGGTGCCAGGTGTGGGTGAGCGCGGTCCGCGCCAGCTCAACCGCCAGACCCTGGCCGAAGTGATCGAGCCCCGGGTGGAAGAGTTGTACTCGCTGGTGCAGGCGGAGTTGCGCCGTTCCGGGTTTGAGGAGCGGCTGTCCAGCGGCATCGTGATCACCGGCGGTTCGGCCCAGATGCAGGGCATGGTGGAGCTGGGTGAAGAGGTATTCCACCTGCCGGTAAGGCTGGGGGTGCCCAAGTATGTGGGTGGTTTGGCCGAGGTGGTGAAGAACCCCCGCTTCTCCACCGCCGTGGGTCTTTTGCTGTTGGGCAAGCAGCAGGCCCAGCGCAATGGTTTGAAGACGATGCAGGGCGCCAGCTTCGGTGGCCTGATCGAACGCATGAAGACGTGGTTCCAGGGCAATTTCTGAGGATTGTCAGGCCGGAGGTCCGGTCGGCAGCAAGTTTCGTTTTTCGATTGAGTTGAGTTAGTTCGGGCACAGAGGAGAGAGCAATGCCTATTTCGTTTCTGGAAGCAGCGCAGGACATAGTCCCGGTCGCCAGGATCAAGGTGATCGGTGTCGGTGGTTGTGGCGGCAACGCTGTGGACCACATGATTGATGCCGGTGTGACGGGTGTGGAGTTCATCTGCGCCAACACCGACGCACAGGCGCTCAAGCGCAACCGCGCCGATAACGTGGTGCAGCTGGGTGGCAACCTGACCAAGGGCCTGGGTGCCGGCGCCAACCCTGATGTAGGGCGCGCCGCGGCCGAGGAAGACCGCGAGCGTATCGCCGAGATGCTGGAAGGTGCCGACATGGTGTTCATCACCGCCGGCATGGGTGGCGGTACCGGTACCGGTGCTGCGCCTATCGTGGCCGAGATCGCCCGTGACAAGGGCATCCTGACCGTGGGTGTGGTGACCCGTCCGTTCGCCTTCGAGGGCAAGCGCCAGAAGGCCGCACAGGCTGGTATCGACGAGCTGCAGAAGTATGTGGATTCGCTGATCATCATCCCGAACGAGCGCCTGATGCAGGTGCTGGGCGACGATGTCTCGTTCAAGGATGCCTTCAAGGCCGCCGATGACGTGCTCAAGGGTGCCGTGGCCGGTATCGCCGAGATCATCAATGTGCCAGGCCTCGTCAACGTGGACTTCGCTGACGTGAAGGCCGTGATGACCGAGATGGGCATGGCGATGATGGGTTCGGCCCATGCCGAAGGGATGGACCGTGCCCGCGTGGCTGCCGAGCATGCTGTCGCCAGCCCGCTGCTGGAAGACATCAGCCTGAACGGCGCCCGTGGCGTGCTGGTGAACATCACCGCCGACTACAGCCTGAAGATGCGTGAAGTCCACGAGGTGATGGAGACCGTCAAGGCCTACACCGCCGAGGATGCCCGCATCATCTTCGGTACTGCCTTCGATGAGGCCATGGGCGACAAGATCCGCGTCACCCTGGTGGCGACGGGCCTGGGTGGCCGTGAGTCGAAGAAGAGCCCCAACCTGCACATTGTGCAGCGCACGGGTACCGATGATGGCATGCCCGCCATGGACTACGAGCAATACGACCAGCCGGCAGTGTTCCGTAACAGCCGTCGTGCCGGTAGCGTAGGCGCCGCGGTGGAATCGCCGCGCGGTACCGTGTTTGCCGGTGGCGACATGGACATTCCTGCCTTCCTGCGCAAGCAGGCGGACTGATGGTGATGGGCGCAGCCTGCTGAATCGGCAGGCTGCTTCCCGTCCTTGTGCAAGGCGGTGGTATCTGTACGTGGCTAGGCGGCGATAAGCGCGCCCTGCCGGGTACGCGGCTGACAAGCCAGGCATCTGCTTGCACCATCCGCTCGATAGCAAGGTTCAATCAGGACCGGTTTTGCGATATGGCAAAATCGGAGGGTGTCTGCACGCTGCAGATTTGGTGGCGGGCGGCGCATACCCCCAGTGAACGGCTCTCTCCCCGGGCACTGTGGGCGCATGCGCGCCCGCCATGCATCCAACTGAAAGCAACCGTATGATTTACCAGCGTACCCTCAAAGAATCCATACGCGCCGTGGGCGTGGGCCTGCACTCGGGCGAGAAGGTGGAGCTGACCCTGTCGCCGGCAGCGCCGGACAGCGGCATCGTGTTCCGCCGGGCAGACCTGCCTGGCCAGCCTGGTTTCAGGGTGGGGCCGGACCTGGTCAACGATACCCGGCTGTCTTCCACCCTGGTGAAAGATGGTGTCAGGGTAGCGACCATAGAACACCTGATGTCGGCCTTCGCCGGCCTGGGCATAGACAATGTGCAGGTGGATGTGACCGCGTCGGAAATGCCCATCATGGATGGCAGCGCGGCGCCTTTTCTCTACCTGTTGCAGCAAGCTGGCGTGCGCGAGCAAAAGCCGGCGCGCAAGCGTTATGTCAGGGTCAAGAAAGCGGTCGAGGCCATAGAGGGCGACAAGTGGGTGCGGTTGCTGCCGCATGAGGGGTACAAGGTCAAGCTGACCATAGAGTTCCGCCATCCGGCCTTCCAGAAAGCGGCGCAGACGGTGGAGCTGGATTTTGCCGAGACCTCTTACATCAAAGAAGTGGCCAGGGCCCGGACTTTTGGTTTCATGCATGAAGTGGAATACATGCGTACCAACGACCTGGGCAAGGGCGGCAGCATGGAGAACGCCATCGTGCTGGACGAGTACAAGGTGCTCAACCAGGAGGGCCTGCGCTTCGAGGACGAGTTTGTCCGCCACAAGGTGCTGGATGCGATTGGCGACCTGTATATCCTGGGCTACCCCCTGATTGCCGCCTTCGAGGGCTTCAAGTCGGGCCATGCCATGAATAACAAGCTGCTGCGTGCTTTGCTGGCCGACCCCGAGGCCTGGGAGTATGTCAGTTTCGACAGCCCGGAAGCGGCGCCCACCGCCTTCCACCGCTATACACCCGCCCGTATCTGACGATGCCCGCCCCGGCAGGCGCCGGGCCGGGTAGACTGCACGACACCATGTTCGCCATCCTGCGCTTTCTCTTTGTCGCCATTGTCCTGCTGTGGGGCTATTGCCTCTGGCGGGAGCGCCGTACTGGCGACCCATTCTGGCGCCGCGCGCGTGGCTGGCTGGCGCGCTTCAGCCTGGCTTTGCTGCTGATCATCGCCATAGGCCTGTTCGTCGAGCGCCTGAGTACCTGACAACGCGCTGGCTGCGGCGTGTGCCGGCAGGCGTCTGCGTAACCGGCGTGCCTGCATCTGCTGTGGCCGCTGCAACAGTTTGAGCTGGCTCTACAACAGCCATGCGCAGGCCGGAAGGAAATGCTGCAGCGCGGGGTAAGCCCGACTATATATAAATCCCCTTTGCATAAAATGGTCCGATGAGTACACCCATCGAAACCCGCTATGGTGCTGATCTGTTCCGCCGTCTGGTCGAGGAGGCCGAGGAGGGAGTGTGGGTTATCGATGCCGATAGCCTGACCGTCTATCTGAATGCCCGCATGGCCGGCATGCTGGGCGGACAGGTGGAAAGCCTGCTGGGCAAGCCGTTATGGGATTTCATGGACGAGGCCCAGCGTGAATTGGCCCAGGGCAATGTGGCACGGCGGCGGCAGGGCATCAGCGAGAAACATGAGTTTCTGTTCCGCCGGCTGGATGGCAGCCGTTTCTGGGCTGATCTGTCTACAGCCCCGCTGCTCAATGCCGATGGCAGCTATGCCGGCTGCTTTGCCTTTGTCAGCGATATCAGCTGGCGCAAGGCTGCCGAGCAGGCACTGAGCGAGAGCGAGCGTGCTTACCGGGAAGTGTTCGAGCGCAGCCATGCGGTCAAGCTGATGCTGGAACCGGAGAGCGGCGCCATCGTGGCGGCCAATGCCGCGGCCCGCGAATACTATGGCTATACGGCGGAAGAGTTCGCCCGTCTCAATGTCAGCCAGATCAACACCCTGCCGCCCGAAGCCATCGCCGTCGAGATCAAGCTGGCCCGCAGCGAGCAGCGCAGCTATTTTCTGTTCCGTCACCGCCTCAAGAGTGGCGAGATACGCGATGTGGAAGTCCACTCCAACCCCATCTCGGTGGGGGGGCGCGAGCTACTGTATTCCATCATTCACGATATAGGCCGGCAGACCGAGGCCGAGCGGCGCATGCGCCTGACCCGCCATACCTTCGAGCATGCGCATATTGCAGCGGTATGGGTGGCAACCGATGGTTGCATACGCGACGCCAATGCCTACGCCTGCCGCATGCTGCAAGGCACGCTGGCGCAGGTGGTGGGGCAGCCGGTGTGGCGGTATGCGCCGCAGCTGCAGGAGGCGCAGTGGCAGGAGCGCTGGAACCAGATCAAGGCGGCGGGCGCGCTTAGTTTCCGCCTGGACATCGCGGGCGCCGATGGCAAATCGACGCCTATCGAGGTGCATGCCACCCATATGGCCTTTGATGGCGACGAGTTCATCATCGCCTATGCCCGTAATATCCAGGATCAGGTGCGGGCCGAGGGACTGCTCAGCCTTCAGCACGAGGTGCTGGAGAGCCTGGCCGCAGGCCATGCACTCGGCCAGGTCATGGAAGCGACCGCGCGCGGGGTGGAAACCCTGCTGCCGGATACGCGTTGCTCCATCCTGATACTGGATGGCAATCAGCTGCGCCACGGCGCCTCGCCCAGCCTCGCACCGGCCTTCATGGCGGCCATAGAAGGCCTCAGCATCGGTCCCCGCGCGGGCTCCTGTGGCTCGGCGGCGTATTTCAACCGGGTGGTGGAGGTGGAGGATGTGGCCCACGATCCGCTATGGCAGGGCTATGCGCAACTGGCCAGCGAACACGGCGTGGCCGCCTGCTGGTCCACCCCCATACATGGCAGCGACGGCAGAGTGCTGGGCACCTTTGCCATCTACTACGGTGAGCGGCGCCTCCCCAGCGAGTTCCATCGCCGGGTGGTCGATGCCTGTACCCATTTGATCGGCATCGCCATTGAGCACCGCGAGGCCGAGGCCAGAGTACATAGCCTGGCCTTCTATGATCCGCTGACCGGCCTGCCCAACCGCTCGCTGTTTGCCGACCGGGTGGAGCTGGCGCTGGCCCATGCGATACGGGACAACAGCCCGCTGGCCGTGCTGTTTGTCGACCTGGACCGCTTCAAGACCATCAATGACTCGTTGGGCCATGCAGCGGGCGATCGCTTGCTCAAGACCATGGCGACAAGGCTGGAGCAGGTGGTGCGGGAGTCGGATACCGTCTGCCGCCAGGGGGGCGATGAGTTTGTCCTGCTGCTCAACGACTGCGACGCCCTGGGTGCCGCCAGCGTGGCCGAGAAGCTGATTGCAGCGGCGGCCGAGAAAGTGGAGTTCGACGGCCTGGCCCTGAATGGCTCGGCCAGCGTGGGCATTGCCTTGTTCCCCGATGACGGCACCGACTACGACAACCTGCTCAAGCACGCCGATGCCGCCATGTATCGGGCCAAGGAGCTGGGCCGCAATGCCTTCTGTTTCTACCAGCCCGCCATGGACAAGGATGCTGCCGAACGGCTGGAAGTGGAGGCCGCCCTGCGGCTGGCGCTAAGCCGGCAGGAGCTGTTGCTGCACTACCAGCCCCAGGTGCATATCGCGGATGGCAGCATCTATGGCTTGGAAGCGCTGGTACGATGGCGGCACCCGCAGTGGGGCATGGTATCGCCGGCCCGGTTCATTCCCATAGCCGAGGAGAGCGGGCTGATCGATGCGGTGGGTAGCTGGGTGCTGGACGAGGCCTGCCGGCAGATGGCCGAGTGGGTACGCATAGGCATCGCCCCGCCCCGCATCTCGGTCAACCTGTCGGCCCGGCAGTTCCGCCATGATGATATCCCGGCCCTGGTGGGCCAGACCTTGGCTCGCCATGGCTTGGCGCCGGCGCAACTGACACTGGAGATTACCGAAAGCCTGATGATGGTGCGGGATGAACAGACCCTGGCCGCCCTGAACAAGCTCGATGCCATGGGGGTGGCGCTGGCGGTGGATGACTTCGGGACGGGCTACTCCAGCCTGGGTTACCTCAAGCGCTACCCGGTGGGCGAGCTCAAGCTGGACCAGAGCTTTGTACGCGACCTGAGCGAGGATGCAGAAGACCGCGCCCTGGCCAGTGCGGTGGTGCGCATAGGCCAGAGCCTGCGGATGACGGTGGTAGCCGAGGGCGTGGAAACCGCCGAGCAACTGGCCTTCCTGCAATCGGAAGGTTGCGACGTGGCGCAGGGCTACCATTTTGCCCGGCCACTGGCACCGGTTGAACTCGCCTTGTGGCTGGCCGCCCGGCTGAACCGGCCGCCGCACTAACCCTGGGTAGCCTCCGGTGGGGCCCTCAGCCTGTCCGCCAGGCCACTATCCCGCTGGACGCTGCGCTGCAGCGCACCTGCCAGTGTTGCGGCCGAACCCCATACTGCCACCTTGTGGCGGGCACGGGTCAAGGCCGTGTAGATCAGGCTGCGGCTAAGCACGGCAGCGTCTTCATCAGGCAGCAGCAACCAGACTTCATCAAACTCCGAGCCTTGCGACTGGTGTACGGTCAGGGCAAAGGCGGTTTCGTGGCGGGGCAGGCGGGTGGGTGCGTAGCCGCGCCAGCCGCTCTCCTGCGGGAAATACACCCGCAAGCCCTGTTCGCTCTCCAATACCAGGCCCACGTCGCCATTGGCCAGGCCCAGCACGCTGTCGTTGACCCGAACAATGACGGGTCGGCCGGCATACCAGGGTTGGCGGCGGGGATCCTGCTGCAGCAAGCGGGTTTCCAGCAGGCGGTTGATGGCTTCCAGCCCCACCGGGCCTTCACGCAAGGCACAGAGTAGCCGCAGGCGGTGGAAATGGTGGTAGGCGGCATCGACGTCGCGCGCCGCTACCGCCTCGCGGTAGTCCGCCAGCCGGGTTTGCAGCTGCGCCAGCAGCAGACCCTGCCAGTCGCGGCACAGGCCCGGCTGCCAGGCCAGGTCGGGAGGAGGATCGCGCAGCAACTGTAATGCACCCTGGCTGTCTCCGGCATTGGCGCAGCGAGCCAGGGCACCGATGCCGCTATCGCTGCCAAAGCGATGGCTGACATTGAGCAGGGCAATACCATCGGCCAGGGCCGAGGTGGGCTTGCCGGGCGGTAGGCGGGCTCCCGTGGCGGCCGCCAGGCGGCGGCTGCCATCCGGTGTGCGCCCTGCCTGCCGCACCAGTTCGGCAAAGGCACTGCCGGCTTCTACCGATGCCAGTTGATCGCGGTCGCCCAGCAGTATCAGCCGCGCATGCCGGGGTAGTGCTGCCAGCAGGCGGGCGAACAGCGCCAGATCGATCATCGAGGCTTCGTCCACTACCAGGATATCCAATCCCAGCGGTTGGCCAGGGCCGTAGCGAGGTTGCGCACCGTCGGGTCGGAAACCCAGCAGCCGGTGCAGGGTCTGGGCCTCTTCTGGCAGGGCGGCGCGGGTAATCATGTCTATGGGCAGCCGGTCGCGCGCCTGCTTGAGGGCTTCCACCATGCGGGCGGCCGCTCGGCCGGTGGGGGCGGCCAGCACGATGCGTGCGGCGGGCTCCAGTTGCACCAGTGCGGCCAGCACCTTGGCCACGGTGGTGGTCTTGCCGGTGCCCGGCCCACCCGAGATCACCGCGATGCGGTTGAGCAGGGCTGTGGCCGCCGCCAGTCTTTGGCCATCGTCGCTGGCCGTACCGGCAAACAAGGGGTCCAGTACGGTACGCGCCTGCTTGGGTGTCAGCTCGGTGGCGCTGGCGCGCTGTGCCAGTTCGGCGGCCACCGTCAGTTCGTCCGCCCACAGCCGGCCCAGGTAAAGGCGGTCGCCATCCATCACCAGTGGAGCGTAGCCTTCCGCCAGGGCGACAAAACCGCTCTGTAGCAACGCCATACGCCAGGTTTTCAGCTCGGGCAGGATCATGCCCTGCCAATGCTGGCCTGCCATTTCGCTCAGATGGAGGCAGACATGCCCTTCCTCCGCGCGGCTGGCGACCAGGGCCGCCGCCTGCAAGGCCGCTTGTGCGGCGGCTGGAAAGCGCTGCTCCAGCCAGGCCTTCAGTTCGGCGGCGAACGGCGGCAGGGTGGCGATATTCATGCGGGCACTCCACAGAACAGGGCTTCCAGCGCGGTGATCAGGGCCAGCGGCGGGCGATAGTGCCAGACCCCCCGCCCTGCCGGGGTGATGCCGCGCAGGAACAGGTAAAGGGCGCCGCCAAAGTCGCGCTCATAGTCGTAGCCGGGCTGGCGCCAGCCCAGGTAGCGATGCAGCGCCAGGCAGTAGATCAAGGCCTGCAGGTAGTAGTGCTCATCGGCCATCGCAGCCTGCAACCTGGCGCTGTCGTAGCCCATCAGGCGGTTGGATTTCCAATCCAGCACATAGTGGCGGCCATCAAGCTGGCAGACCAGGTCGATAAAGCCTTTCAGGTAACCCTGTCCGACCTCGGCATGCAGGCGCTGGGCGGCCTCGGCAAAGCAGGCGGGCAGGCCGTGCGCGGGGTCGGCCAGGATGGCGATCAGCTGGGGCCAGGCAAACGGCTGCAGGGTATAGGTGAACTCCATCTCCACCAGTCGCTGGCTGGCGGGCACCTGGGCCAGGCAGGTCGCGGCCGGCGTCAGCGGCGCATGCAGGGTGGCCTCGACCAGATCGGCCGCCATGCCGGCCCACTGCGGGTCGAAGCCATGGGCCTGCAGCTGCCGCTGCGCCAGTGCTTCCAGGGCCGGCCTATCGTGCCGGCTGTAGTCCCATAGCTCGAACAGCGCATGCAGGCAGACACCTGCACGCGGCCCGGCCGGAAAACTGTCGTAGGGGCCGAGTTCGTCGGCCATGGCCGGCTCCGGTGGGGCTACCGTCGCATCGTGGTCCGGGGCCTCGTCGTGCAGACCGGCGGTCAAGCCGGAGAAACTGCTCATGCGCCATTGCCACTGCAGCGAGCGCTGCATTCTTGCCACCTGCGGTGGTGTCGCCGTCAGCGTGGTGTCGGCATGCCGGGTGGCAGACTGGGCCTGGGGCAGCCAGGCCATGGCGCCGGGCCGGGCACTGGTGATCAGGGCGTCGATCTCGGCGTACAGGGCTGTGGCGTCGCGGGCTTGTTCCTGCCCGCCGGCCAGCAGCCAGGCCAGGGCGCTGCTGGCCTGCTCTTTCACCTGGCCCCAGGTGATGATGCAGGCGCTGCGGGGACGGGTCAGCGCCACGTAGAGCAGGCGCAGTTTCTCGGCCAGCCTTTCTTCCCGCGCGCGCTGACGGCGTTGGTCGAACAGGGGTGAACCCAGGTCCAGTACATTGCTGCCGTCCTCGTAGCACAAGGCCCAGCGCTCGTGCTGCTTGAACAGCTGGCCATCCCACAGGAAGGGACAGAACACTACGGGGTATTCCAGGCCTTTGGCCGCATGGATGGTGACCAGGCGCACACGGCTGGCATCGCTTTCCAAGCGCATCAGCTGTTCGTCGTCCTCACCGCTCGCTTCGGCCAGATTGCTGCGATACCAGGCCAGCAAGGGGGCCAGGCCGGGCCGCTCCCGTCGCGCCAGCTCCACCAGTTCAAACAGGTGCAGCAGATTGGTCAGCCGCCGCTCGCCATCATGCCAGCTGGCGATACGCTCGGCAGCGCCGCTCTCTATCAGCCAGGCGGTCAGGGCGGCCATGGCGCCACGGCTGTGCAGCAGTTGCTGCCAGCGGCGGAAATCGGCCAGGGTGGCTTCCCAGCGTGCCTCGTTGTGCAGGCGCGCATACAGGCCGTCGGCGTCCAGCCCGGTACTCAGCGTCACCATGGCAGACCTGACCTGGCGATCACTGGGGTTCACCAGGGCATTCAGCACCTGCAGCAGGTCCTGGGCTTCTTCGGTCTCGAATACCCGCTGCCGGCTGATGCGCACGCTCGCAATGCCGCGTGCCTCCAGCGCGGCCTGCATGGCTTGCAACTCATCGTGCTTGCTGGCCAGTACGGCGATATCGCCGCCGCCCAGCGCCTGTCCACCCAGGCTGGCGCGGCCTGGGGTCAGTAGGGCGGCAATGCGGTCGGCCGTCAGGGCCACGGCCTGGTTGCGGGCATCGGCCTTGCCCAGGCTGTCGTTGCCCAGCCAGTCCCAGGCCAGGGCCGCATGCACCTGGCCGTCCAACAGCAATGTGGGCTTGTCGTCCAGCGCATCCACCTCGGGGTAGCCCAGCTCGGGCAGCAGGAAAGGCGCTTCGCTGCGGCCAAACAGCTGCGACAGCGCGGCGACCAATGCGGGTGTGCTGCGACGGTTGGTGCCCAGGCTGTAGCGTCTGCCCGGCGCTACCCGCTGGCGGGCGGCCAGGTATGCGTGCAGCTCGGCGCCCCGGAAGGCATAGATGGCTTGCTTGGGGTCGCCCACCAGAAAGGCCGGCGCATCGCCGCTACCGAACAAGCGGTCGAAAATGCGGAACTGCAGCGGGTCGGTATCCTGGAATTCGTCTATCAGGGCAGCGTGGTAGCGCTGTCGCAGGGCGCGGCTCAGTTGCGCTTCGTCATCCTGGGCCAGCGCGGCATCCAGTTCGACCAGCAGATCGTGGAAACTCATGATGCCCAGGGCGGTCTTGCGGGCATGGACACGTTCCACCAGCTCGGCTACCAGCCTACCCAGGGTGCGGCGCAGGCGGGCATCATAGGCTTGGGCCAGTGGCAGCGCCGCTGCGGCCCAGGGCTCGAACAGCTCGAATACAGCGGGCAACTCGGCAGGTGCCTTGAGGGCAGCTTGCAGCTCGCGCGCAAACAGCCGGCGTACCCGGCTCTCTGCTTGCCCCGGTGATTTCTCGTCCTCGGCAATGGCAGGCAGGGCGGGGTTGTCCAGCCATTGCCGCCACAGCGCCAGCGAGCCCAGCAACCAGTCCCGCCGGTGCGTGCCCTTGAACTGGCCCGCCTCGGAGCGCGCCAGCAACCAGGCCTCGGCGGCGGCGCCCTCCTGCGCCCAGCGCTGGCTCAAGGCGGTATGCGCGGTGACGAAGCGCTGTTCCAGCTCGGCCAGGCCGGCCAGCGCGGGCACCGCCACCCGCAGGTCGGTATGGCCCAGATAGCCGCGCAGCCCAGCCAGCCATACATCGGGCGACTGGCCGTTGGCGATCAGCCAGTTCAGCCAGCTGCTACTGGCCCCGGTGGTTTCGTTCTTCCAGGCGGCATCGGCAGCCTCCTGCAACAACGTTGTCTCGTCGGCCACAAACTCGCGTTCCAGCTCCAGGCCGGCCAATAGCGCGTGCTCGCCCAAGGCGCGCTGGCAGAAGCCGTGTATGGTGAAGACCGCGGCCACATCAAAGCCCGAGACGGCGGCCCGTAGCCGCAAGCTGGCCGGGTAGCGCTCGGCCGGCTCGGTCTGGGCCAATAGGGCGGCGCAGAAGGGGTCGGGGCTGTCACCCGTCTCGAACGCTAGTGCCAGTTCTGCCAGGCGGGCACGAATGCGGCCACGCAGTTCAGCAGTGGCCGCCTTGGTATAGGTCACCACCAGTATCTGCTCGGGCAGCAGCTGCCGTTCCAGCACCAGCCGGGCATACAGGGCGGCAATGGTCCAGGTCTTGCCGGTGCCGGCGCTCGCCTCGATCAGGTTGAGGCCATCCAGTGGCGTGGCCAGGGCGTCGAAGCTCATGTCAGCGCCGCCCGTTGCTCATGCTGCAGTAAGGGCAATAGCAACTGCTCGGCCAGGGCGACAAACGTGTCGTCCAGCGGCATCTGGCCGCGCCATAGCGCCCGCATGCCAGCAAAGCTGCCCTCGCCGGCAAAGCGGTCGGTGCCCAGCCAGGCCTTGCGGGCGGCATCCAGCGCCTTGGCCGGACTGGGGTCGCGGCCGCTGCTCAGGCCCTCGGCATAGGCCAGGCTGCTGCGCGGTAATAGCGGGATGGGGCGTGTCATGGCCAGGCGATAGGCTGCCAGCCAGTCAGCCAGCAAGCTGCGGCTGTCTGCCACTGCTTGATAGTGGGCGACTTCCTCCAACCCGACCAGGCGGGTAGTGCAGGCGATGCCGGCAGGTTGGCTGGCACAAAGCAGCAGGTGCTGCAGCCAGGCTGCCAGCCTGTCGCCTTCGCGCAGCTTGCCGGGCTGCCGCAAGGCCAGACCATCCGGCCCCAGGCCGCGCAGCAGACCTTGTAGCCGCAGTTGTTCCAGCTCCAGGTTGATGGCCAGTTCGGCACTGCCTGCCTGCCGCCATAGCGCCACGGCTGGGGCAAAGTGACGGGCTGATTGTTCGGCCCAGATATCGCCTGCCGGGCCGGCAGGCAGCAGCGCGGCACCCTGCCCCAGCGCGGTAAGCGTATCGGCCGAGTCTGCCTGGTCGGCACCCAGCAGGAGCAGGGCACGCTCGCCCGGCCTGTCTAGCTCGAAGGGCTCGCGGTGGGCCAGGGTGGCTTCGCCCCGGTCCAGCCTGACGCCCAGCCTGCGCAGAAACCAGCCGCTGCTGTCGCGGGCAAACTGGATCAGCTCATCCAGGTCCAGCAGCCGCAATGGCTCGGCCGGCAGGCTGGCGGTGGCCAGCGAGGGCGGCTGTGCCTGGCCCTGGCCGGCTTGCCGGGCGATGCCGGCCCAGCGTCCGTCGAAGGTAGGCAGGGCCGCCTGCGGGCTGAAACGCTGGGGTGAGAATGGCTGCAAGGGGTGCCGGTGCAGATAGGCCTGAACCGGGTCTGTGCCCTCCTCGCCCCAGCCTACCCTGATGGCGTCGAGCAGGTCGGCAATGACGGTGGAGGGCGGCAGGGCCACATCGCTGCGTGCATCGCGGCCGGTGTAGTAAAGCTGCAGGCTGTCGCGGGCCGCCAGCAGGGTTTCCAGAAACAGCCAGCGCTCGTCCAGTGCCCGGGCGCGATCGCCCCGGCGGGGGTGCTGAGCGATCAGATCGAAACCATCGGGCTGGCTGTCGCGGGGGAAGGCGCCGTCATCCAGGCCCAGCACGGCCACGATGCGGAAAGGCAGGTTGCGCATGGGCATCAGCTGGGCGAAGGTGACCCCACCGGTCAGAAAGCCACCGGCGCCCGAGCCATCCTTGAGCTTGCCGCCCAGCCATTGCAGCACGGCAACCCGGCCCACCGGCTGCAGCATGCCGCTGCGCTCACCCAGGGCACCCAGCTCCACCACCACATTACGCAGGGTATCGACGGCGGCGCGATCGCCTTCCAGATCCACAAACCAGCGTTCCAGCCATTCATTCAGCAGTTGCGACCATTCCGGCAGGCTGCGGGGCCGGGCCAGGGCGGCTTGCCAGCGCGCCAGTTGCCGGGCAAAGCGGCTGAGGCCGGCTACCCGGTCGGCAAAGCGCAGGTCCAGGTCTGCCGTCGGCACCAGGCTGGCAAACAAGGGCAGGCCACCGGCGGCCCCGGCATCGGGCAAGGCTACACCCAGCAGCAGGCGCCCCAGGCCTTCCTGCCAGCTGAAGGCATCGCCGGTCTGGTTACGGCGTATGCCCGCCTCGGCGATCCAGGTCTGCAGCAGGGGCAGGTCGTCTGCATCCAGGCCAAACTGCTGGGCCAGGGCTGGCAGCTCCAGCAAGGCGGCCAGGCGGTCGGCCTCCCAGTCGCCATCGGGCAGCCGTAGCAGCTCCAGCCAGGTGGCGAGCAGGGGGGAGCTGCCCAGGCCACCACGGTCGGCCACGGCATAGGGCAGGTGCGGCTCACCCTGGCCGAAGACGGCATCGATATAGGGGGCATAGGTCTCGATATCGGGGCATAGCACCACGATATCGGCCGGCTGCAGGCCCGGATCGGCGGCCAGGCGGCTGAGCAGGGCGTCCTTGAGCGTCTCCACCTGCCGCAAGGGGCTGTGGCAGGCATGGATGGCCAGGCTATGATCGATGGCAGGCAGGGCTTGCAGCGGTTCGGCATCGAGCAGCAGCAGTGCGTGCTGCAATTGGCCCAGCAGACCGCTGGCCGGTGGGCCTTCATCGGGCAGGCTGGTCAGTTCATCGGCGCTGGCCAGGTCGTCGAAGAACACCCTGCCCTGCGCCCCCCATGCGGCCAGCAGACGCTCGCCCGGCCCATGGGCCTGCTCCCGGTCGCTGATGTCGCCCCAGGGCTGGGCACAGGGATTCAGCGCAAACAGGCAGACATCCAGGCGTTGGCCCAGTACCTTGAGTATCTGCAGGAACAGCGGCGGCAGGCTGCTGCTGCCGAACAACACAATGCGCTCGGGCAAAGGCAGCGCGGCTGGGTCCTGCAGGCGTGCCACCAGGGCCTGCATCAGGTCGGCCCGGTGGGCGCAGCTGCGGTCACGTGCCAGGCTGCACCAGAGGGCGGCCTGCCAGTGCTCGTCCGGCCCCAGGCCCAGGCTGCGGCCTGCTTCCCAGGCGGCCAGCCAGTCCGGGCGGTACACCAGGTACTGGTCGAACACATCGGCAATGCGGCTGGCCAGCCGCCAGCGTCGGCGCTCCGACAGCACCTGGTGCTGCGCCTGGTCGGCCAGGCTGTCGTCTGGCGGGGTGAGATAGCCGGCCAGCTCGGGCGGCGGTTGCAGCAGCAGGGCGTGCAGGCGCCAGGCCAGGGCATCGCTGCCGAACGGGCTGCTGCGCGGTTGCGGGCCTAGTACGGTCTCGACCAGCTGCCACAGAAAGGTGGCAGGCAGCGGGAAATCCATATTGGCGCATACCCCGAAACGCTCGGCGATACGCAGGCTGAGCCAGCGTCCCATGCCGCGCGCCTGCACGATTACCGTCTCCTTGGCATAGGGCTGGGCAGGCGGTATGGACAGCACGCCGTAGAGCAGCGTGGCCAGGGTTTCCAGGCGGTTGGATTGGTAAAGATGGAGCACGTGGGCGGCTGCGAGCGTTGGGTGGCCCGATGATACCTGCAGGGGACGGCATCGCGCATGGCACATGCTGTGTCGCGCTTGCGACGGCCATGCATGCAAACGGGGATGCCAAGCGCGCAAGTTCAAGTAGAATCCTGGCTTTACATCGTTCTACTTTATCGGGCACCCGTCACAATGCTGACCTTCCAGCAAATCATCCTCACCCTGCAGAACTACTGGAATAGCCAGGGTTGCGCCCTGCTCCAACCCTATGACACGGAAGTGGGCGCCGGCACCAGCCATACGGCCACTTTCCTGCGCGCGCTGGGGCCAGAGCCCTGGAATGCGGCCTATGTGCAGCCTAGCCGCCGCCCCAAGGATGGCCGCTACGGCGAGAACCCCAATCGTCTGTTCCAACATCACCAGTTCCAGGTGGTGCTCAAGCCTTCGCCCGACAATATTCAGGATCTTTACCTGGGTTCGCTGCGCGAGCTGGGCCTGGACCCCACGGTGCACGACATCCGCTTCGTGGAAGACGACTGGGAGAACCCCACCCTGGGCGCCTGGGGCTTGGGTTGGGAAGTCTGGCTCAATGGCATGGAAGTAACCCAGTTCACCTATTTCCAGCAGGTGGGCGGCCTGGATTGCAAGCCGGTGCTCGGTGAGATCACCTATGGCCTGGAACGCTTGGCCATGTATCTGCAGGATATCGAGAACGTCTACGACCTGGTCTGGACCCATCTGCCTGATGGCACGCCGGTGACCTACGGCAATGTGTTCTACCAGAACGAAGTCGAACAATCGCAGTACGCGTTCGAGCACTCCAATGTGGAATTGCTGTTCCGCCAGTTCAATGACTATGAACAGGAAGCCAAGCGCCTCCTGGAGGCCAGCCTGCCCCTGCCGGCCTATGAAATGATACTGAAGGCCGGCCATAGCTTTAACCTGCTGGATGCACGTGGCGCCATCTCGGTGACCGAGCGGGCTGCCTATATCGGCCGTATCCGCAACCTGTCGCGCGGTGTGGCGCAGGCCTACTACGATGCCCGCGAAGCATTGGGCTTTCCCATGCTGAAAAAGGACTGAGGTCTCGCCATGAAGACTGCTGCTGCGTTGCTACTGACCCTGGGTCTTGCCGCATGTGGCGGCAGCTATATGGATACCGACAACGCCGAGCCGCCGGTACCGGTGCCTACCGAGAAGGAAGGCGACTGGCGGCTCTACGGTGAACAGCCTGACCATGAGATCCGGGTTTCCTGGGAATCCATAGGCCACGACGACAGCTTTGGCTCGGACGAGTATGTCTATGCCTGGGTGCGGCGGGCCTACAAGAAAGACCAGGAAAACAAGGAAGGCGATACCTTCCGTACCGAGTACACCCGCTTTGCGCTGGACTGCGCCAAGTCGGAGATGGCCGGGATAGCCGTGGAATACCGCGACAAGGACGACGACGAGGTCAGCCGCAAAGACTTGGCGGGCTTCCAGTGGGAGTTCGATCCGGTCACCAAGGCGGCCTATATGCAGGATTTCCTGCTGCAGGTCTGCAAGATCGCCCGCGAGAAAAAAGCGGGCGCCAAGGAATAAGCCATTCAATCCGGGTAGGCTTGCCGCGCAATCGCGCTACCTACCCCAACCCCGTGCTGGAATAGAAGTGCCATGAGCTCAACCCTGCTGATTGAACTGTTCACCGAAGAACTGCCCCCCAAGGCCCTGCCCCGTCTGGCGGCTTCGTTCGCCGAGACCATCGCCACCGAGCTGAAGAAGCTGGGTTTTGTGGCGGCGGATGCCCAGGCCGTTGAATACGCCAGCCCACGTAGGCTGGCCGTGAGCCTGCCGGGCGTGCTGGCCGTGCAGCCTGACCGCATGGTGGAGAAGAAAGGCCCGGCCGTGGCGGCTGGCTACAAGGATGGTCAGCCCAGCCCGGCTCTGCTGGGCTTTGCCCGCTCGGTGGGGCTGGCGGCCGATCAGCTTGACCAGCTGGTACAGGGTTCGGACGGCAAGCAGGATGTGTATATCTATCGTGCCGAGAAGCAGGGCGAGCCGCTGGCCGCCCATCTGTCGGCCATTGTGGCTGATGCGCTGAAAAAGCTGCCTGCGCCCAAGCTGATGCGCTGGGGTAGCCGTGACAGCCAGTTCATCCGGCCGGTGCATGGCCTGGTGATGCTGCATGGCGACCAGGTGGTGGCTGGCGAGGTGCTGGGCTTTGCTGCAGGCCACGTCACCGGGGGGCATCGCTTCCTGTCGCAGGGGGCAGTCACGCTAGCCGATGCCGACAGCTATGCCGAAACCCTGCGCCAGCAAGGGCGGGTTGTGGCCAGTTTCAGCGAACGCCGTGCCGCCATTGTGGCCGCGCTCAACAGCAAGGCCGCCGCCCATGGTGCCCGGATTGCCGGCGGCGACGCGCTGATCGACGAGGTGACTGCACTGGTGGAATGGCCGGTGGTGCTGGAGGGCAGCTTCGAGGAGGAATTCCTCAAGGTGCCGCAGGAGTGCCTGATCCTCACCATGCAGCAGAACCAGAAGTACTTTCCCCTGCTGGACGCCAGTGGCAAGCTGACGCACCGCTACCTGATCGTCTCCAACCTGGAGACTGCAGACCCGCGCTTTATCGTCAACGGCAATGCCCGCGTACTGCGTGCGCGCCTGTCGGATGCCAAGTTCTTCTACGAACAGGATCAGAAGCACCGCCTGGACAGCCGGGTCGCCCGGCTGGCCGAGGTGGTCTACCACAACAAGATAGGCAGCCAGCTGGAGCGCGTGGCGCGGCTGGAAGCCGTGGCCGCCGCTATTGCCGGCGAGTTGGGTGCCGATCAGGCGCTGGCTGGCCGCGCCGCCTACCTGGCCAAGGCCGACCTGCTGACCGATATGGTGGGTGAGTTCCCCGAGCTGCAAGGCATCATGGGCACCTACTACGCCCGCTTGGATGGAGAGGACGCTGCCGTTGCCGCCGCCGTCGAGGGCCATTACCACCCCCGTTTTGCCGGCGACAGCCTGCCCGAGGGTGCCATTGCACAAGCCGTGTCGCTGGCCGACAAGCTGGAAACCCTGGTGGGTATCTGGGGCATAGGCCTGATTCCTACCGGTGACAAAGACCCGTTTGCCCTGCGCCGTGCGGCGCTGGGCGTGCTGCGCATGCTGGTGGAAGCCAAGCTGCCGCTGGACCTGAAGCAATTGCTGGCTCAGACCGCTGCAGCCTTCCCGGCTGGCGTGGTGGCGGCCGATACGGTAGACGGTGTGTTCGGCTTTATGCTGGAGCGCCTGAAGAACCTGCTGGCGGCGGATTTCCCGGCGGCCGATATCGAAGCCGTGCTGGCCGACAAGCCCAGCCGCTTTGACGAGCTGGCCCTGCGCCTGGCGGCCGTGGCCGAGTTCAAGGCCTTGCCCGAGGCGGCGGCCCTGGCTGCAGCCAACAAGCGCATACGCAATATACTCAAGAAGAATGTAAGCGAAGGCCAGGCGCTGCCGGCCATTGCGGCCGGACTGCTGGCTGATGCGGCCGAACGCGATCTGCACGGCGCCCTGGTGGCCTTGCAGACGCCGGTGGCTGCCGCCCTGGCTGCGCACGATTACACGGCTGCGCTGAAGCAGTTGGCGGGCCTGCGTGCCCCGGTGGATGCCTTCTTCGACAGCGTGATGGTTATGGCCGACGACCTGGCAGTACGGCACAACCGGCTGGCACTGCTGGCGGCACTGAGCAACCTGATGAACCAGGTTGCCGATATCTCCCTGCTGGCGGAGTAAAGGCAGCATGAGGGATACCTTGCGCGATTACGAACGCGCTGGCGTGGCCAATAACTTTGGCCTGCTGCGGCTGCTGGCGGCCATGCTGGTGCTGTTGTCGCATGCCTGGCCGCTGTCGGGAAATCCGGCGGAATACCTGTCGGTCACCGTGGGTCTGTCGTTCGGCACCGTTGCCGTGAACGTGTTTTTTGCGGTCAGTGGCTTTCTGGTCTGTGGCAGTTATCTGCGCAACCCCAAGCTGGGTGGCTTTCTCTGGCGGCGGGG
This sequence comes from Chitinimonas sp. JJ19, assembly GCF_036961565.1. Taxonomy (NCBI): domain Bacteria; kingdom Pseudomonadati; phylum Pseudomonadota; class Betaproteobacteria; order Neisseriales; family Chitinibacteraceae; genus Chitinimonas; species Chitinimonas sp. JJ19. Next base: position 50,312 of record NZ_JBAMDD010000006.1, on the reverse strand, counting down.
GCTGCGTCTCTTCCCCGGCCTGGTGGTGGCCGCCGTGGTGGCGCCAGCCCTTGCCTTCATCAGCTCGGGCCTGGACGCCAGCGCCTACTTTGCCTCCATCGATTTTGCCCGCTTTGTCGGCCACAACGCCTCCTTGCTAGGGGGCGTGCAATACAGCCTGCATGATGCCTTCGCGGGCAACCCGGCGCCCCGTGCAATCAATGGCTCGCTCTGGACGCTGCCGTATGAATGTACCTTCTACCTAGCCTGCGCCAGCCTGGGCTGGCTGGGCGTGCTGGGCAACCGGGTCGCCTTCAATCTGGGATTTGCGGCCGTTATCGTCCTGTTTGCTGCGGGCAACCCCAGCGCAGATGCGCAGCTGCCGGGCTTGCTGCTGTCCTTTTTGCTGGGCGCGTTTTTCCAGGTCAATGCCGAGCAGATACGCATGAAGGGCCTGCTGGCCTTGCTGACCCTGCTGGTGTTCTATCTGGTGTTCCGCCAGGTGCTGCCCATGGTGTGCTACTACTTCGCCCTGACCTATGGCGTGCTGTGGCTGGCCTATTGCGCGCCGGTGCCGCTACCGGGCTGGTTTGACCGGCAGGACTACTCCTACGGTGTCTACCTGTATGCCTTCCCCATGCAGCAGCTGGCGGCCTGGTGGCTGGCGCCACAGGGCGGGCTGAGCGTGGCCAATCTGGTCTGGCTGCCGCTGATAGGCACGCTGGTGCTGGCCTGCTTGTCCTGGAACCTGGTCGAAAAGCCGGCCCAACGCTTCAAGAACCAGCCCTGGCAGGGCTGGTTGAAACGGGGCGGACTGGCCGGGAAGCCGAGCCTGAGCCCGGGAAAATAAACACTTGGGCGTATAGTGCGGGACACACCCCGGGGCTGAACGATAGGCTAGTCGTCATCTGGAACGAAAGCGTGCTGATACCATGAAGCTGGTGATACTGGACCGGGATGGCGTAATCAACCATGACCGCGATGATTTCGTGAAGTCGGCAGCGGAGTGGGTGCCCATTGATGGCAGCCTGGAAGCCATCGCCCTGCTGAACCATGCTGGCTGGCGGGTGGTGATCGCCTCCAACCAGAGTGGCATAGGCCGGGGTTTTTTTGGCGCGGCTGAGCTCAATGCCATGCATGGCAAGCTGCACCGCCTGCTGGCCAGCGTGGGTGGGCGGGTCGATGCCATCTTCTTCTGCCCCCACACGGCCGACATGCAATGCGAATGCCGCAAGCCCAAGCCGGGCATGTACCGTGATATTGCCCAGCGCTTTGATGTGCGGCTGGAAGATACCCCGGTGATAGGCGACAGCCTGCGTGACCTGGAAGCGGCCGAAGCGGTTGGCGCCGAACCCATACTGGTGCGTACCGGCAAGGGTGAGCGTACCCTGGCTGCGGGCGGCCTGCCCGAACATACCCGTGTCTGCTACGACCTGATGGATGCGGCGCTCTACCTGATAGGCAAGGAAGAAGACTGATGGTGTGGTTGCGTTCTTCGCTGTACATGACGGGCTGGGCGCTGAACACCGTGCTCTGTGCCATAGGCTGCATGCTGGCCCTGCCCCTGCCCTACAAGGTGCGCTACGGCGTCATCAGCTATTGGTGCTGGTTTGCCGTGAAGTGGCTGGAGCTGACCTGTGGCCTGCGTGGCCGGGTGATAGGCCGCGAGAACCTGCCGCGCGAAGCGGCGGTGGTGATGAGCAAGCATCAGTCGGCCTTCGAGACCATGTTTTTGCAGCGCCTGGTGCCCCTGACCGCCTGGGTGGTCAAGCGTGAACTGCTGTGGATACCGTTTTTTGGCTGGGGCCTGTGGAGCTTGCGGCCCATCGCCATAGACCGCGCCAATAGCGGCGTGGCCAGCCGCCAGTTGATCGAGCAGGGTACCCAGCGGCTCAAGGACGGCGCCTGGATAGTCATCTTCCCCGAGGGCAGCCGCATTGCCGCCGGCAAGCGGGGGCGCTACAAGCAGGGCGGCGCCCGCCTGGCCTGTGCCCTGGGTGCGCCGGTGGTGCCGGTGGCCGTCAATTCCGGTGAGTTCTGGCCGCGCAACAGCTTTCTCAAATATCCGGGCGAGACCACCGTGTCCATCGGCCCGCCCATTCCCACCGTGGGCAAAAGCGCCGACCAGGTCAGGCGTGAAGTGGAGAGCTGGATTGAGACCGAGATGGTGCGCATCAGCGGCGTGGGCCCCTGCTGGCCGGCCAACAAGCAGCCGCAGGATGTCCATGGCACGATCGCTGCCTGAAACCCGCCATATCTACGCCCTGCAGGGGCGGGAGGTGCCGGTATGGCTGGAGCGCTCCACCCGCCGCAGTGTGGGCCTGCAGATCAGGCAGGAGGGCTTGCGGGTCATCCTGCCGCAGCGCTTTCCCCTGCATGAGCTGGATGCCATCCTGCGCCAGAAGGCCAGTTGGATACTGGGCAAGCTCGATGCACTGGCCGAGCGGCCAGCGGCGCCCCCCTTGCAGTCCGGCAGCCAGCTGGACTGGCTGGGCGAGCCGCACACCTTGAGCCTGGGGCATAAGCGCGCCACCGTAACGGCCGATGCGCTGCAACTGGTGGCCGAGACCACGGCCGACATCCCGCTGGCGCTGCAGAAACTGATGCGGCGCGAGGCGCGGGTATTCCTGGCCGAGCGGCTGGATAGCTGGGCGGCGCGCTTGGGACTGCGTTATGGCGAGTTCAAGCTGTCCAGCGCCGGCACCCGCTGGGGGAGTTGTACCTCGCAGGGCGCCATCAGGCTGAACTGGCGCCTGATGCAGGCGCCCTTGCCGGTGATCGACTATGTGGTGATACATGAGCTGTGCCACTTGGTGGAGCTGAACCACTCTCCCCGCTTCTGGGCGCTGGTGGCGACCGCCTGCCCGGATTGGAAGCACAAGCGCGATTGGCTCAAGCGCGAGGGCGCCCGCTACTTTGCTTGGTAGCTGCGGCGTTTTGCCGCAGCCTGCAAGGGCTGGGGCTGTACGCTTTAGAATCCCGCCATGCCCCATACCGCTCTGCTAGCCATCCTGCGCCGCATTGTCCTGCTGCGAGGCCTGACCCTTTGCGCCTACGCCAGCGCCATGCTGCTGGCTGTGCTGCTGTTCCGCTGGCAGCTGCCCTTGCTGTCGCTGGGTTTTATCTGCCTGCTGCTGCTGGCCTACAACGGCTTCAGCCTGTGGCGCCTGCGCTTGGCACAGGGTGGCGTGGCGGTCAGCGAGGGCGAGATAGGCCGGCAACTGGCCATGGATATCTGTGGCCACAGTCTGTGGCTGTTCTTTCTGGGTGGTGCCACCAACCCCTTTACCGCCTGGTTTCTGCTGCCGCTCACCATTGCCGCCGCCAGCCTGCCAGGCCGGCTGGTATGGCCGCTGACCGCGCTGACCATAGCCTGCTACAGCCTGCTGCTGCTGTGGTACCAACCCTTGCCCTTGAATGAATCCGATCTGGCGCAGGCATTCTTCCTGCACACCACCGGCATGTGGGTGGCCTTTGTGGCCGCAGCCCTGATTGTGGCCGGGCTGGTGGCCCGCATAGGGCAGCAGCTGCGTACCTACGAACAAGCACTGGCCGAAGCCCGCGAGGCGGCCCTGCGCCAGCAGCAGGTGCTGGGCCTGGCCATACAGGCCGCTGGCGCCGCGCACAGATTGGGCACGCCGCTGGCCACCCTGACGGTGCTGACCGATGAATTGCTGGCAGAACATGCCGGCCAGGGGCAACTGGCCGATGATCTGCGCCTGATGCAGCGCCAGCTGCAGGCCTGCCGCAGCGAGCTGCAGCGGCTGCGGGCGCAGGCCGATGCCAGTGCGCCCCAGCCGGTTGATAGCGCTGTGGCGATGTTGCTGGACGACTGGCAGGTGGTCAGGCCGCAGGCCAGGCTGGACTACCAGTTGCTGGGGATAGGCGAGCCACCCAGGCTGGTGCTGGATTTCGCCCTGAGGCAGGCGCTGCTCAACCTGCTGGACAATGCCGCCGATGCCAGCCCGGACTGGCAGGGCGTGATGCTGGACTGGTCGGCCCATGGCGTGCAGCTGGACATTGCCGATGCCGGGCCAGGTTTTGACGGCAAGCCGGCCGGCGATACGGTTGCCGGACTGGGCATGGGTCTGGCGTTGGCCATCTCGGCACTGGAGCGGGTGGGAGCCAGGCTGGAGTGGTTGGCCAGGCCGCAAGGGGGCACCTGTGTACGGGTGGTATTTCCGCAGGAGGAGCGATGAGCGATATCCTGATCGTGGACGATGATGCAACCCTGGCCGGCGTACTGGCCAGAGCCTTCAGCCGGCGTGGCTGGGCCTGCCGCCAGGCCCATGATGCAACCACGGCCTTGGCGCTGGCGCAGCAGCAGGCACCCCGGCAGGCGCTGGTGGATCTCAAGCTGGGCGAGGACAGCGGCCTGCGGCTGGTGCCGGCCCTGCTGGCATTGGCACCCGACTGCCGTATCGTGATGTTGACCGGCTATGCCAGCATTGCCACCGCCATCGAGGCCATCAAGCTGGGGGCGGTGCATTACCTAGCCAAGCCGGCCACGGTGGACGAGATCATCGGCGCGTTTGACAGGCTGCAGGGAGACAGCGAGGCCGAGGTGGAGGTACAGCCGCTGAGCATGGACAGGCTGGAGTGGGAGCATATCCAGAAAGTGCTGGCCGAGCAGGGGGGCAATATCAGCGCCACCGCCCGGGTGCTGAACATGCACAGGCGCACTTTGCAACGCAAACTGGGCAAGCGGCCCAGCCCCAATCCCCCAGTGCGGCAAGGCTGATTGGCCAGCCACCGCACGATTAGGGTAGACACCCACACCAGCGGCCGCTGTGTCCGTTAGAATAGCCCGCTGTGTCCACCCCACCGTGATTAGCCATGCCCGAATACTCTGTGCTCGACCAGGTGATGACCGCTGTGCGCCATGCGGCAGCCAGCGAGGTCATGCCGCGCTTTCTGCGCCTGGGCCAGGGCACGCGCAAGGATGATGGCACCCTGTTTACCGAGGCGGATATCGCCACCCAAAGGGCACTGGAGGCCACGCTGCCCCGCATCGTCCCCTGCCCGGTATTGGGCGAGGAGATGAGCGCTGCCGAGCAGGAGGCCCTGTGGGAGGCCAATGAGCAGCTGTGGGTGATAGACCCCATAGACGGCACCACCAACTTCTTCCACGGCCTGCCCTACTTTGCCATCTCGGTGGCCCTGATGCAGGGCGGCCGTACGGTACTGGGGGTGATCTACAACCCGGTGGCCGATGAGATGTTCACGGCGGAGCTGGGCAAGGGGTCCTACCTGAACGGCCAGCGCCTGCCGCTGAAACAGCATACTCCGTTGATGACCGAGGCCATTGCCGGGGTCGAGGTCAAATGGCTCAGCGGTAAGCTGCCGCAGCGGCTGGCCACCCTGCCGCCTTATGGCAGCCAGCGCAACTTTGGCGCCTCCACGCTGGACTGGTGCTATATCGCAGCAGGCCGGCTCGATGTCTATGTGCATGGTGGCCAGCGCCTGTGGGATTACGCCGCCGGTTGCCTGATGCTGACCGAGGCCGGCGGGCAGATGACTAGCCTCTATCACGACGACTACTGGGACGACGATGTCTGGCAGCGCTCGGTCGTGGCCGCACTCAATCCAGGCCTATTTGCCCAGTGGATGAAGTGGGTTAAGTACAACCTGTAGGCTATCGGCATCAGGCCGCCCGGACGTCCAGTGTCAGGGTTGCCCCGGTGCTTGCAACGCCCGTCACGCAGCGATGACTTGAGTCTGTAACCGGCGCTGAAGCTTATTCAGAACGATAACGAGCGTCAGCGAGGCTCCCGCGCGGCGGCGCGGGCGGGGGGTGTGGATTCAATCAAGGGGAGAGCCTACGGGTTCAGGCCGCGCTGACGTTTAGCGCCAGGGTCTCCCTGGCGCCTGCTCAGGTGTCACCTCCATCGATGGCTTCAGCCCAGGATAGGCTCGACAACGAGCGTCAGCGAGGCTCCCGCGCGGCGGCGCGGGCGGGGGGTGTGGATTCAATCAAGGGTAGAGCCTGCGGGTTCAGGCTGCGCTGACGTTTAGCGCCAGGGTTCCCCTGGCGCCTGCTCCACCCGTCATCACCCATCCACGACTTGAGTTCATACAGGCGCTACTGCGTCAGCATCGCCTCGGCATCCGCATTGCCCATATAGCGGCTGAAGATAGCCTTGAGCGTGCCATCGCTGCGCATCTCGCTGATGGTTTGCTGGAATAGCTTATAGATGGCAGGGTCCAGCCTGCTGCGTGACAGTATCAGCCCGTGTTCGACCTTGGCCTGCTCGCCAAACCAGGGTAGCCGTACCATGGGCTGGCGGGTGGGATAGCGCTTGGCCATACCCAGGGTGACCAGCGATAGCGCTGGAAACGCGGCGATGCGATTGGCTTCCAGCTGATCGAACAGGCTGCCGGTATCGGCCAGCTCATCCACTCGGCCGCGCTGCCGTAGCTGCTCGATAAACGGTTCCCACGCCTCGCCATGCTTGTAGCTCTTCACCACGCCCAGGCGCAGGTCGGAGTTGGCGAGGAATTCCTCGGGCTTGATCTGGGCCAGCCGCCGGGTGGTGACCAGCTCATTGCGTACCCAGAAGTACGGCACGAACTCGGCAAACTGGCGCCGCTCCGGCGTGGGTATGCCCGAGACGCTCATGTCCAACGTGCCGGCGGCCAGCATGGTCCAGATACGTACGCGTGATTCAAAGCGCGGCATGAACCGGCAGCCTGTGCGCTGGGCCAGGGTATCCACCACATCGCGGTCCAGCCCCTGTGCGGTAGCCGGGTCGTAAAGTATGCCCAGGTCGTAATAGGCCACCTGTATGGATCGATCGCAAGGGGCTGCAGCTTGGACCGGGCTGGCCAGCAGGGTCAGTACCAGCCCCCATACGGACCACGGCATGATGCGTTTCATGGTGTTTGCCCCGGGCGCGGCCAGCAATGGTTAGGAACTTACATGATGGTACATTTTTGCCACGTATTTCCACCTATCGAGCGATTGCTCTAGATTTTCATTCTGCGCTTGGCTAAGTTGTCCCTACCGCCAAAACAAATAGGCGGATCAACAACATACGGAGACAACATCGATGACACGCTACGCTGCATGGCTGGTGGCGCTGGGGCTGCTTGCCGCCCCGGCTACCCCCGCCCTGGCCGCTTCCAGCGGCTATACCCAGACGCAATACCCCATCATGCTGGTGCATGGCCTGTTCGGTTTTGACCAGGCGCTGGGGGTGGATTACTTCTACCGCATCCCGGCCGAGCTGCAAAAGGACGGTGCCAAGGTGTTCGTGGCCCAGGTATCGGCCACCAACAGCACCGAGAAGCGTGGCGAGCAGTTGCTCAGCCAGGTCAAGCAGGTGCTGGCGATTACCGGTGCCCGCAAGGTGAATCTGATAGGCCATAGCCACGGCGGCCCGACCATACGCTATGTGGCTGGCGTGGCGCCGCAGCTGGTGGCATCGGTGACGTCGGTCGGTGGTGTCAACAAGGGTTCGCGCATTGCCGATATCGTGCGGGGTGCCGTCCCACCGGGCTCGGTGTCGGAGAGCCTGGCGGCTTCCGCCGCCAAGGGCCTGGCTGGCCTGATCTCGGTGGTATCGGGTGGCAGCCACCTGCCGCAGGACCCGATCGCCGCCATGGAATCGCTGACCACGGCCAAGACCGCCGACTTCAATGCGCGCTTCCCGGCTGGTGTGCCCACTACCGCCTGTGGTGAAGGTGCCTATGTGGTCAATGGTGTGCGCTACTACTCCTGGAGCGGCGCCAGCACGGTGACCAATATCTTTGATGTGTCCGATGGCGCGCTAGCCTTGACCGGGCTGGCCTATGGCAGCCCCAACGATGGCCTGGTGGGCACTTGTTCCAGCCGCCTGGGCCAGGTGCTGCGCGACAACTACAAGATGAACCATGTAGACGAGATCAACCATTTCTTCGGCATCGTCCATCTGTTCGAGACCAACCCGGTCACGCTGTACCGGCAGCAGGCTAACCGGCTCAAGAACGCGGGTCTGTGAGCGTCTGCGCTGAACATCTGCGCGACCTTGGCAAGATGCCTGCCCACGCCCGGCCTCGGGCGTGGGCAGCTGGGTTCTTTACTTGCCCTGTCTGCATGAGGGGGGAGTAGTACACTAGACCGGTCTTTACACCATGCAGCTCGATACCTTGAAATCCCCCTATTTTATTGCCAGCGCCGCGCTGTTGCTGGCCGCCGGCCTGTTTGCCGCCAATACCGACACGCCTACCCTGCCCGCCGCTACCCCGTTGGTCCCTGTGGAGGCGCCTGCTTCCCTACAGGGTACGGTCAGCGATGGTCAGCTGCAGACCACAGCCGATACGCTGGTGCTGGATGCCAGCCTGATCGAGCTGTTTGACTACCACCTGGCCACGGTGGGTGAACGCACGCTGGAGCAGGTGCTGGCCACGCTGGAGGCCGAACTCGACAAGCGCCTGCCGCCCAAGGCGGCAGCCGAGGCCAAGCGGCTGCTGCAGCGCTATGTGGCATTCAAGCGCGAGCTGGTGGCGCTGGAGCAGCAGACCGAGCTGGCCGGCGCCAGCCTGGAGTCTGCCCAGGCGCGTATCAAGGCGGTGCGCGCCTTGCGTGCCAAGTACTTCAGCCCGGCCGAGCTGACCGCCTTGTTCGGCTGGCAGGATACCTATGACGATGACGCCCTGGCCCGCCAGGCCATACTGCGCGACAGCAGCCTCAAGCCCTTGCAGAAGCAGCAGCGCTTGGCCGAGCTGGATCAACGCCTGCCGCCCGAGATACTGGCGCAACGGCAGGTGCCGGTGCAGCACCTGACGCTGGCCGAGCAGGTAAGCCAAGCGCGGGCGAAGGGTGCGGATGATGCGGCGGTTTACCAGCTGCGTACCGCCAGCGTAGGCGAACCGGCTGCCCAGCGCCTGGCTGAGGTGGACCGCGAGGAGGCTGCCTGGCAGCAGCGGATACAGGCCTACCTGGTGGAGTTGGCCCGTATCAAGGCAGATGCGGCGCTGGACGAAGTTGGCCGCAGCAGCGCCATCAGCCAGTTGCGCAGCACCCGTTTCAGTGCAGACGAGCAATTGCGCCTGAGGGCTTACGAGGACTAGGGGCGCCCAGCACCCACCACCTTGACTGACAGGGTGGGGTGGGTTGCTCTTATCCACCAACGCCAGCTTGAGCGTCTGGAGAGCAGGCTGGTGGGTGTACCGACCATGAAAAGGGCGACCCTGGGGTCGCCCTTGTTGTTGCCAGCGTACTGCTTAGAAATGGTAGGCCGCGCTGGCAAACCAGCGGCGGCCAGGCATGGGATAGAGGTTGTAGTTGCTGGCCGTCGTGCTCTTGATGCCGTAGGTGGCATAGCGCTTGTCGGCCAGGTTCTGGCCGCTCAGGGCCAGTTGCAGATCGCCTAGCTGATGGCTGAGCTTGAGGTTGACCGTGCCGTAGCCGGCCAGCTTGGCACCAGTATTGTCCTGGTCGTTGTCCAGCCGGCTATCGCCTACGCCATGCAGGCTGGCGCTCAATCGGGTTGCCTCGCTGAAGGCCCAGCCTACCTGCAGGTTGCCCTGCAGCTTGGGCACCAGTGGTACCTGCTTGCCGGCGACATTGTGACCGGCGTAGATACCGCTGCGGAACTCGGCATCCTGCCAGGCCAAGTTGGCGCCCAGGCTGAGGCTACCGGCCTGGTAGGACCAGTCGGCTTCCAGTCCGCGGCGCAGGGTAGGCTGCAGGTTGATGTTGGCGCCAAAGCCATTCACATGCGGCTGGAAGGCGATTTCATCGTTCAGGCGCAGATTGAACAGCGATACGCGCAGCTTGCCCAGCGGCAGGCGGGCATCCAGCCCGGCCTCGAGGTCGCGCGAGGTCTGGGTGCGCAGATCGCTGCTAAAGGCCAGCTCATCGGCATTGGGCAGGCGATAGCTCTTGCCCAGGCGGGCATACAGCGACAACTCGGGCGAGAGCACATGGCGTAGCCCCAGTTGCAATGCAAGCGGTGAGGACTTGCGATCCGAGGTCAGCAGGCCGCTGCTGTGCAGGGTCTGCTCGGCCCGTTCGGTACGCGCACCCAGCGTGATGCGGGTGCCGACTGCCACGGCATAGCCGCCGTCCAGCCAGAACGCACGGGTCTGTTGCACGCTGGTCGAGGTGCCGCTGCTGTTGTAGAAGGGGCTGGTGTAGCTGCTGCTGCCGTTGGCGACGCTGCGGCTGATGTCCACGCCGGCGGCCAGGTCGAGCGCACCGAAATCATAGGCGGCACGAGGTGAGAAGCGGTTTTCGCGGATTTCGTTGCGTGCCTGCGAGATACCGTCATAGGCATCTTCGAAGTAGCTGTCCTGGTCCTTCTCGCGCCGGCTCAGGTCCACTACCCAGCGTGCCTGGCCCAGCTTGCCTTCGCCATGGAAGGTGTAGCGGGTGTTGTCGATGTCGCCATGGTCGGCCAAGTTGCTGCTGCCCCATGGGTCGGTGACAAACTCATTGCTGCCGGTGGCGGGGTTGACGGCACGGGGGCCGGCAAAACGGTTTTCATGCTCGTCGCGGGCCAGGCCCAGCGATAGCCGGGTGTCGCCTTCCTGCCAGCCCAGTGTGGCAGAGCCGGCGTTGGTCTTATGGGCGCTATTGCGGCGGAAGCCATCGCTTTCCTGATGGTAGCCATCGAGCCGCAGCGTGAGTTGGGTGCCAAAGCCGGCGCCGGCAAACAGTTCCCGCGATTGGTGGCTGCCCGCGCGGAGCGAGACACTGCCACCAGGTCCTTGGCGCGTGATCAGGTTGATGACGCCGCCGGTACTGCCGCCGCCCCAGGCGACGGCGCCGCCACGGACGATCTCTATGCGTTCCAGCCGGTCCAGCGCCATGCCGGACAATTTGGGCGAGGACAGGTCGTTGTCATTGAGCTTGATGCCATCCAGCAGGATAAGGGTGTTGCTGGCGGCGGTGATGCCAAAGCCGCGCAGATCGATGGAGCCATTGTCGGTGCCATCGCTGTTGCGCACAGTGACACCGACCACGCCTTCAAGCAGCGCGATCAGATTGCTGGCTGCGCTGCGTTCGATATCCTCGCGCGAGATGACCGAGATGTTCACGGGTTGGTCGGCCGCTGCTGCGGGCAGGCGGTTGGCGGTCACCACCAGGGTTTGGGTTTGTTCCGCCGCAAAGGCGGACGTAGCGAGGCTGGCCAGCATCATGGCGGCCGAGAGAGAGGTAAGACGAGGGTGCATCAGGGAGTCACTCCGCTGCGCCTGCCCACCGCAGGCGATCAATTCAAGCGGAGGCGCGACGGAGTACAGCAGGCCAGGGGGCCAGGCGGCGTCGCGGGAGAGACGCCCGCCGCGACCTCCGCACCATCCATGCGGCGGCTTGAGCATCAAGCGCGTCCAGCAGGCACGACAGGCCGGTCTCCGGGCTGGCCACTCTATGCTTCGCCTTCCCACCTCGACTGGAGGCAGTGGCTGGATGCGCGCGAGCGCGGCATCAGAAGCACTTCATTGTGGCTTACCGTTGCGGGGGCAGCGCCGGGTTCGATTGCAGGGCAATCCCACCGGCTTCCCGTTTCACTTTGCCTTGGGCAAAGCACCTGTCGAGGCGGCGCATTATACGCGGCGTATCGGCTACGGCCGAACTAATCTAATAGTCTTATTACATAAGCGGGAGGTAGATCATGCACGACGGTAATGCCATCAACTGGTTCGAGATACCGGCTGCCGATTTCGACCGGGCCAAGCGCTTCTACAGCGCCATCTTTGCCTACGACATGCCTGAGTGGCCCATGCAAGGGGTGCGCATGGGGGTGTTGCCTGGCGGCGAGGGCAAGGTGGGTGGCACCATTATCCATGTTCCTGGCTTCTACAAACCCTCGCAGGATGGGGTGCTGGTCTACCTGAACGGCGGCGATGACCTCAGCGTGGTGCTGGCCAGGGTGGAGGGTGCTGGCGGCCAGGTGCTGATCGCCAAGCGGCAGATCAGCGAGGAGATAGGCTATATGGCGGTCTTTCTCGACAGCGAGGGCAATCGGGTTGCCCTGCATTCACCCCACTAGCAGGCCGCCCCACATGCGCGGCTGGACAACTACCAGGCTTCGCCGCGTAGAATGGACACCATGCAGATCAAACGTGCCATCGAAGTCTGGGAAAAGGGAATGAACGGTGCGCTAACCGGCCAGTTGCCGGTCGCGGAGACTATTTCGTCCGTCTGGTTGCTACAGTTGTTTGCGGCTGAGCAGCAACGTCCCGATCCTGACATGGTGCTGTCCTATTTCCTGACCCCAGACAAACTGTTGGCCTTGCAGCCCTATGTGGCCCAGCAGTTCGATGCCGGCCAGTACGACTACATCCTGACTGCCTACGGTGTACCCAGCGAGCGCGCCCAGGCCGGCATGTCGGCGTCGGCCGACGAGGAACCTTACGACTAGGCGCCGGGGAGTGTTTGTTTTTTATACACGGGCGCCCAAACGGCGCCCGTGTTCATTTCTGGTGCAGTTCTGCCTGCCGGATGACTTGAATGGGCCGTCTAGCCAGGGGGAGAAGCGCGCCGGCCTTGTGCCAGTGGGGGCGTGCGGCAGGAGCGGTATGATCCAGATGGCACCCCGCAGCCCCCGGCGCTACACCATGACCTGCAGAGCGGGCGATCTAGTCGCGGCGTTGCTGCGTGGCGCGACTTTCTGCCCACTCTGGTGGTTTCCAGAAGTGGCGTGGGTCGCGGGTGCGCCAGGCGTCGCGGAACATGTCGGCCCATTCGTGAAAGGTCAGGCGCAGCGGATTGTGGCTCTGTATCTGCCGCACTATGCCATAGCGCGGTGCTTCGTCTTCCGCCACATAGCTGCCGAACAGCCTATCCCAGATGACCAGCACGCCTGCGTAGTTGCGGTCTATGTACTGCGGGTTGCGGGCATGGTGTACCCGGTGGTTGGATGGGGTGTTGAACACCTGCTCCAGCCAGCCCAACCTGCCTATGGCTTCGGTGTGGACAAAGAACTGGTAGGCTAGGTTGAGCCCGACCACCAGGATGACCAGGTCGGGCGAATAACCCAGCCAGGCCATGGGCAGCCAGAATACCCACATGCCCGATAGCGGGTAGGTCAGGCTTTGCCGGAATGCGGTGGAGAGATTGAGCCGCTCGCTGGAATGATGGGCCACATGGCTGGCCCATAGCCAGCGCACCCTGTGGCTGGCACGGTGGAAGAAGTAGTAGAGGAAATCCTGCAGCAGAAAGGCCAGCAGCAGGCTCCACCAGCTATTGGGCAGTAGCTGCAGGCCATGGGCATGTACCCAGGTGTAGGCTGTCTTGATGAACAGCAGGTTGGCCAGCAGGTCGGCACCCTGATGCAGCAGGGCCAGGCCAGCGTTGGACAGGGTATCGACCAAGGTGTACTTGGCGATGCCGCGCTTGTGCCAGTACCAGGCCTCCCAGGCGACACAGCCCAAAAAGACAGGTGCCAGGGCAAGCAGGACCAATCCAGGATCAAAGCCGAGTTCCATGGTGCTTCCTGGGCTCCTGTAATGAACTTAGCGGCGCGTTGGTGGCGAGTGGACCGTAGAGGCTCAGTCCCCGCCACCGCCGCCGCATCCACCACACCCACCGCCCCCACCATCGGAACCGGAGCTGTCCGAACTGCTGCAGCCCGTGCTGGTGCTAGCGCTGGCGCTACTGGCGTCGGTGTTGGGCGTAGGCCGGTAGACCGGTAGCAGGTGTCCCCAGGCTGTCCCTACCAGGGCCGCGCTACCCAGCCAGGCAAATTGGCGCAGTACCAGGTCGGGCTGCTGGGGTGAGCTATTGAGTTGCTTCTGCAGCAGCTGCCGGCTAGCTTGCATGGTATCCCTGCCCAGCCGAGTGGGGTGGAGGCGACCGCGCTGACGTAGCAGGCGCCAGGCGCAGAAGCCGCCGTAGGCCAGTACGATGACGATCAGGATGGCGACCGGCTTATCGCGGCTGATGCCCACGGCGATCTTGATCAGGCCCAGCAGCCACAGGGCCGCCATGCCAAAACAGATGGGCAGGACTTGAGCCTGGTACTGGGCATTGCTCAGCAGCAGGCGTTTTTCTTCCAGCTGCTGGCGTAGTGGGTGAAGCTGCGACCGTAGATATGGCAGGGCGCGCTGGAACAGGCCGGGCTGTTTCTCGCCCTCCCTCAGCAGGCCAAACACGCTGCGTTCCAGCGCGGTCTCGGCCAAGCCTATGTCCCCGGTGCGTTGCAGTGTGCCATCGGGCAGGGTGTGGATCAGCTGTTGTTGTTCCAGTTTGAGCAAGGCGGTCTGCAGCACCCGGTTCGGCCCACCTGCCAGGTAGGCCGCCTGGTAGGCATCCAGGCTGGGGGGCAGCATGGCGCTGGCGCTGTCGTCCCGCCAGCGGCACCAGCCATGCCAGGCCAGGGAGAACAGCGCGAGCGCCAGCAGTGCCGACAGGTAGAAGCCCAGGAAGTCCGGACCGCTGTAGTTCCACACCCGCCAATCCTGCAGTACTGCGCAACCGGCCAGCAGGCCGCTGCTGGCAAGGCCGGCCAATAGGTTGCGGGGGCGGGTCAGCGTGGGCTTGGGTAAGCACCAGTGCTGGCGGGTATCCAGCCGGACAAAGCGGCTGGCGGCAGGCTGGGGCGGCCAGATGTCGGCCGGTGGTGCCACACCGAACAGGCGCTGGTAGCTGGCTAATGTTTGCTGGTAGAGATCGCGGTAGTGGCTGTCCTGCTGCTGGCCGCCACGGCTGGGCTCGTGGTGCAGGGTCTGCCTCAGCACTTGTGGGCAGAAGCGCTCCCAATAGTCGCGACTGTCGCACAGGTGCTGATGCCAGGCCTGGTCCACCGCATCGGAAGGCGATGCCACATGGCCACTGCACAGCGCCAGCAGCACAAAGCGCCGGTACTCTTGCACCACGCGCGTGGCGTAGTCCCGTGACCAGCCGTTCTGCTGGGCCAGCTTGCTGCAGAACGGCAGCAACTGATCGGGCTGCTCCAGCGGGTGAGCCTGGATACGTTGGTATAGCGCCTGTTGGTCGGGTGTCAGCTGGGCTTGCATGGCGGTCTCCTGGGGGGGCTTACTTGCTGCGTACGCGGCTTACTGCCTCCACCCAGCCATCATAGAGCGATACGCGCCGTTCGGCTGCCATGGCGGGGCTGAAGTGCTGCTGGCAGGCCCACAACTGGCTGATTTCCTCCAGGTTGGCATACAGGCCTATGCCCAGGCCAGCCAGGTAGGCGGCGCCCAAGGCCGTGGTCTCGGTAATGGTGGGGCGTTCCACCGGGGTATCCAGCAGATCGGCCAGGAACTGCATCACCCAGTCGTTGCCTGCCATGCCGCCATCGACCCGCAAGGCGGCCGGCAGGGTGGTGCCATCTGCACGCATGGCTTCCAGCAGATCGCGGGTCTGGTAGCAGACCGACTCCAGCGCCGCCCGCACGATGACGGCAATGCCGGAGTCGCGGGTCAGGCCAATGATGGCGCCACGGGCCTGTGGGTCCCAGTAGGGAGCACCCAGGCCGGTAAAGGCCGGCACCAGGTAGACGCCATGGGTGTCATCCACTTCGCGTGCCCATTTTTCCGATTCGGCGGCGCTGCCTATCAGCTTGACGGCATCGCGCAGCCATTGCACGGCGGCGCCCGCGATAAAAATGCTACCTTCCAGCGCGAAGGTTGGCTGGCCGTCCAGGCGGTACGCCAGGGTGGTGATCAGCCGGTTGCGCGAACGCACCATCTCGCTGCCCGTGTTCATCACCATGAAGCAGCCCGTGCCATAGGTGGACTTGACCATGCCTGGCGCAAAGCAGGCCTGGCCCACGGTGGCGGCCTGCTGGTCGCCGGCCACACCGCGTATGGGGATGGCGGCGCCAAACAGCTGGGGCAGGCTGCTGCCGTAATCGGCGGCACAGTCGCGCACCTGCGGCAGCAGGCTGGCGGGCACACCAAAAAAGTCCAGCAGCTCGGGGTCCCAGTCCTGGGTGTGCAGGTTGAACAGCAGGGTGCGGCAGGCATTGGTGGCGTCGGTGGCATGTACCGACCCACCGGTCAGCTGCCAGATCAGCCAGCTGTCTATGGTGCCGAAAGCCAGCTCGCCGGCCTCGGCCCGTTGCCGGGCACCGGCTACATGGTCCAGCAGCCAGGCTATCTTGCTGGCGGAGAAATACGGGTCCAGCAGCAGGCCAGTCTTGTCGGCCAGCCATTGCTCGCGCTCGGGCGTGTGGTGGGCGGCACACCAGGCGGCGGTGCGCCTGTCCTGCCAGACTATGGCGGGATGGATGGGCTGGCCGGTCTGGCGATCCCACACCACGGTGGTCTCGCGCTGGTTGGTCACGCCGATGGCGGCGATGTCGGTGGCGGCGAGGCCGGCGCTGGCCAGCGCATCCCGCACCACGGCTAGGGTGTCTTGCCAGATGCGCAGTGCGTCATGTTCTACCCAGCCATCGGCCGGGTAGTGCTGCGGCAGCTCGGTCTGGGCACGGGCCAGTACCTTGCCGGCCCGGTCGAACAACATGGCGCGGGTGCTGGTAGTGCCCTGGTCTATGGACAGGATGGCGTGGGGCATGGGGTCTCCGATGTGTTGTATTGCCGTAGTTTTTGTTGTTGGCGTGCCGTTTGGGGCGATTCTAGCAAGTGCTGGGCGTAGCCCCCGCCCTGACCATGGGCTATCTTCACTATGCGATGGAAACGACACAACCTTACGACCTGCTGGTGGTGGGCGGCGGCATCAATGGCACGGGTATCGCCAGCCATGCCAGCCAGGCCGGCCTCAAGGTATTGCTGCTGGAACAGGGCGACCTGGCCGGTGCGACGTCGTCTGCCTCCAGCAAGCTAATACACGGTGGCCTGCGTTATCTGGAGCAGCGGGAGTTCCGCTTGGTACGCGAGTCGCTCAGCGAGCGCGAAGTCCTGCTCAGCATGGCGCCGCATCTGGTGTGGCCACTGGCCTTTGTGCTGCCCCACCATGACGGCCTGCGGCCTGCCTGGCTGATCAGGCTGGGCTTGTTCCTGTATGACCATCTGGGTGGGCGGGAGCGCTTGCCAGCCTCCTACGGCATCAATCTGCGGCGCCACCCCTGGGGTGGGCCGATCAAATCCGGTTTCAAGCGGGGCTTCGTCTATGCCGACTGCTGGGCGGACGATGCCAGGCTGGTGGTGGCCAATGCCATGCAATGCCGCGAGCTGGGCGGTACGGTGCGAACCCGCACCCGCATGCTGGAAGCGCATCGGGAGGGGCGGCAATGGCGGGTTACGGTGCAGACGCCAGATGGCGGGACGACAACCGTCTATGCCCGGGCCTTGGTCAATGCCGCCGGCCCTTGGGTGGAGCGGGTGCTCAAGGGCGGATTGCGGCTGGGCGCGCGGGATTCGGTCAAGCTGGTCAAAGGCAGCCATATCGTGGTGCCCGCCCTGCATGATGGCCCGCAGGCCTTCATCTTGCAGCACCGCGATGGCCGCATTGCCTTTGTGCTGCCCTATGAGCAGGGCTACAGCCTGATAGGCACCACGGATGTCGTGCACCATGGCGAACCGGGCGAGGTGGCTTGCTCGGATGAAGAGGTAAGTTACCTGTGCCAGTTGGTGGGTGAATACTTTGAACGCCCGCCGCAGCCTAGCGACGTGCTGTGGCGCTATGCGGGTGTGCGGCCCCTGTACGATGACCAGAGTGACAACCCGTCGGCCATCACCCGCGACTACACCCTGCGGCTGGACCAGGGCGGTGCACCGGTGCTGTCGGTGTTCGGTGGCAAGCTGACCACCTATAGGCAGCTGGCTCGCCATGCATTGCAGCATCTGAAGCCGTATTTCGAGCGCATGCAACTGCCTGCCCAGTCCGCCGTGCTGCCGGGCGGTGTGATGCCTGCTGCCGACTTTGAGGCGTTTTACCAGGAAGCCTGTGTGCGTTATGGCGGCTTGCCGGCGAGCCTGGTGTACCGGCTGGCGCGGCAGTTTGGCGATCGCCTGGTGCTGGTGCTGGGCACTGCCAATAGCGTGGCCGAGTTGGGCCGGCATTTTGGTGCCGAGCTGTATGAGTGCGAGGTGCGCTATCTGATGCGCGAAGAATGGGCGCAGACGGCTGATGACATACTGTGGCGTCGGACCAAGCGTGGCCTGCATATGACGGCGCCGGAACGGCAGGGCCTGGCTGACTGGTTGCTGGCACAGGCGGGCTGAGCCGGTGCTGGCCTGCCAGTGTAGGCTGCCGACTTAAACAAACACGCCCCGCATTGCGGGGCGTGTTTGTTTAAGCTTGCTGGCCTGTGTCAGGCTGCGGGCTGTTCTTCGCCTATCAGGCGACGGATATGCTCCAGCAGCTCGTCTTCCTGGTAAGGCTTGCCCAGGAAGGCATTGACGCCCAGTTCGAACGCGTAGTTCTTGTGTTTGTCGGCAGTACGCGAGGTGATCATGATGATGGGGATGTCGCGCGTGTCGGCATTCAGACGCAGGTTACGCGTCAGTTCAAAGCCATCCATACGCGGCATTTCCACGTCCAGCAGCATCACCGCCGGGCGGATATCCTGCAACTTCTGCAGGGCATCCACGCCGTCCTTGGCGGTCTCCACCTGGTAGCCTTCGCGGGCCAGCAGGCGGCCGGTGATCTTGCGCACCGTCAACGAATCGTCCACCACCATGACCAGCGGGGCGATCTGCAGGATCTCCTCGGGGGCCGGTGCGCTGGCAGCCATGGCGGCATCGAAGTCGGCCACCGGGGCCTCGGCACGACGCTGCAGCAGGGCCAGCGGGTTGATGATGAGCACGATCTCGCCATTACCCAGCACGGTGGCGCCGGCAATACCAGCCACCCGCACCAGTTGCGGCCCAATGTTCTTCACCACGACTTCCTGGTTCTTCACCAGTTCGTCGACATGAACAGCAATGCGGCTGATACCGGAGCGCAGCAACATGATGGTGTTGTAGCGCTTCTGTTCGGGCTGGCTGTCATAGTCACCCAGCAGGCGAGGCAGGTAATGGAAGGGATAGACATTGCCCTGCCACTCGGCCTGGTGCCTTTGGTATAGCTGGTTGAGCGGCTCTACCTTCAGTTCCTGCACCTGCTCCACCATCACCGAGGGGATGGCGTAGAGCTTGCCGGCCACCTTGACCAGCACGGCCTGGGTGACGGCCAGCGTCAGCGGCAGGTGGATGGTGAAGGTGGTGCCACGACCGGCTTCGGAGGTCACTTCGACGCGACCGCCCAAGTCTTCGATCTCGCTCTTGACCACGTCCATGCCTATGCCGCGACCCGACAGCTGGGTCACTGCACTGGCGGTGGAGAAGCCAGCCTCGAAGATCAGGCCCATGATATGGGCGTCGGTGTACTCGCCACCGGCTTCAATCAGGCCCTTCTCCAAGCCCTTCTGGCGTATGCGCTCGATATCGAGGCCGGCGCCGTCGTCGCGCAGCACCAGTACCAGTTCGTTACCTTCCTGGCGGGCTTCCACCACGATTTCGCCGAACTCGTTCTTGCCCTTGGCCAGCCGCTGGTCGGGCGTCTCGAGACCATGGTCGATGGCGTTGCGCAGCATATGCTCGAACGGCGACACCATTTTTTCCAGCACGCCCCGGTCAATCTCGGCACGGCCACCACGCAGCTCCAGGTTCACCTTCTTGCTGGTTTCCTTACCGGTCTGGCGCACCAGCCGATACAGGCGTTCCGATACCGAGGAGAACGGCACCATGCGCACGCGCATCAGTTCCTGCTGCAGGTCACGCGTCATGCGGGCCTGCTGGGTCAGCGCGGCGCTGGATTCGTCCAGGTTCTTCAACAGGTTGTGCTGCACCGTGGCCACGTCATTGACGCTTTCGGCCATGAAGCGGGTGAGTTCCTGCAGACGGCTGAAACGGTCGAACTCCAGCGGGTCGAAGTCAGGCAGGTCGGTGGCATGGGCCATCCGCGACTGCATCTGCGATTCGGCCTGGATTTCAATCTCGCGCAACTGCCCCCGCAGACGGGCCACGTTATCGGTCAGATCCAGCAAGGAGCGCTTGAGCGCCAGCATTTCGGATTCGATACGGGTACGCGAAATCGACACCTCGCCCGCCTGGTTGACCAGGCGGTCGACCAGATCGGAGCGCACCCGTATGCTGGATTTGCCGGCATCGGGATCGACCAGGCCCAGGGCAGGGGCAGTACGGGCTGCCTGGCCTGGCTGTGCCGTGGCGACACGGCTGGCTTCGGATGCAGCCGATGCTGCCACCATGGCGGCGATGTCGGCTTGTTCCTCGGCCTCGGCGGCGGCTTCAGGCTCGCCATTGATCAGCCTGTCCTGCAGCTCGTTGATGGCATCGAAGTCGAGATCGAGTTCATCGAGCAGGGCGACGGAGAGATGCTCGCCGGCATTGAGCAGGCGGGTTTCCATATTGTGGGTGGCTTCACCCATGCGCATGGCGCCGGCCATGCGCGCACTGCCCTTGAGCGTGTGCAGCACCCGCTTGAGCGAATCATGGGTCTCGGTGTTGTTGGGCTCACCGCGCAGCGCGCGCAGATCGGCCGACAACTGCGGCAGCAGTTCCTGCATTTCTTCCAGGAAGATAGGCAGCAACTGCTCGTCCAGCTCATCCTTGACGTGGATATCGCCCAGGCGATCCGGCGTGGCCAGATGCATGACGCTGCCCACACCATCCTGCTCGGCAGGCGTGGGGGCGGAGGCCAGTGTGGTTTCTTCCACCAGGGGTTCAAAGATCGCCGTCGGGATGACGAATTCCTCGACTACCGGTGCCTCTGCCTCGGCAACCTCCAATACGATGGCTTCGTCCACCGCCGCCAGCGGTATGGCTTCCAGCATGGCTTCGGCGGCCGGTATGGCGTGTACGTCCTCGGCGATCTCGTCCAATACCAGCGGGCTGTCGATGTCCTCGGCCGGCAGTTCGGCGGCAGGCGCCACTAACTCGGCCGGTTCGTCGGCAACGCCCAGCAGTTCGGGCGTGGACTCGGTCAGATCCAGCGAGAGTTCGGACAGCAGCTCGGCGCCCGGGAGTTCTTCCACTACCAGTGCAACCGGGGTGTCCTCGTCGGCGGTCAGCTCTGCTTCCTGGTCTGCCAGATCGGCTTCTACCTCGATCTCGTCTGCCGCCAGGGGAGCGTCAATACTGACTTCTTCCGGCAGAGCCAGTTCGTCCAGCGACAGGTCAAGCACATCGGCGTTGTCTGCGGTGCTGTCTGCCGTGGCGCTAAGGGCATCTGCAGCGGTGTCGGCCTCGTCCAGCGATATATCCAGATCCAGCACGTCAGCGTCACTTGCTGCTGCGACTTCTATCGTTTCTTCCAGCAGGGCGGCTTCAGTTGCTGCGCTGATTTCCGGCGCCGACAGATCACCCAGATCAAGATGGATCTCTTCCGGCTCCAGCAACAGATCCAGCGGCTCTGCGGTCTCGGCAGGGGCCTCCAGTACCACTTCCTCGGTGGGCTGGGCGGCGTCCAGATCCAGTGTCAGCCCTTCCAGCGCTGGGGCTGCGACCACTGTTTCGGCGGGCGCTGCCATATCCAGGGTCAGGTCGAATTCGGCCGGGGCAGGTTCGCTGTCCAGTGTCAGCAGGGGCTCGGCTTCGTCCTTGAGGCGGTTGGTCAAGGCCGTCAGCATGGCCACGGTCTGTGGCTCGTCCTGCGGGGTCTCGTAGCGGCCCACCTGGCCCAGCATCACGCCCACCTTGTCGATGGCCATGGAAAGGGTGTCGTAATCGCCTTGTGCCGGTTCCGCGCCCGCCTTCTGGTAGGCCAGCAGGGCTTGCTCTATGGCATAACCCAGCTCGCCCAGCGAGGTGAAGCCGGTGGTGTTGGCGATACCGCAAAGCGTATGGGCCGCGTGGACAAATTCAGGCCGCACTTCGCCACGGGTGCTGAAGTCGATAAAGGCATCGTTCAGTGTGGCGAAATGGCGATAAGCCTCGTCAAGGAAGATACCGAACAAGGCCTTGGAGATGGTGATATCGCCGATGACCAGCTCGGGTGCTTCCACTTCCTCTTCAGGATGGGCCAGCTCGATGGAGCCGGGTAGCAGCGGTGCGGCTTCCGGCTCGCCCAGGTCGAAGTCGAGTACGGCCGCTTCGGCGGTCTCGGCTTCTGTCGCTGCGGGCGGGGCATCGAGTTCGAAATCCAGCGCGAACTCGTCTGCCGGTGCAGCACTCAGTTCGATGGCAGGCTCGGTGGCCGGTGCGGCATCCAGCTCGAGCAGGGCCGGGGCATCACTTGTGAGCTCGGGCAGGGCCAGTTCGATCGGAGTTTCGGCTGCCGGCTCGGCAACCATGCCCAGATCCAGCGCGGGCTCGGCTTCCACTTCGAGCGCGGCGGGCTGGGGCGCTTCGGCGGCCGGTGCGGCGTGCTCGGGCTCCTGGCCATTCTTCAACTGCTCGGCCAGGGTAAAGATGGCAGTGGCCTCCACCTGTGCAGTACCGCTCTCCTTGAGCTGGTCCACCCAGATCGAGAAGCCCGCCGTGGCTTGCTCCACCAGTTGCAGCAGGCTGGCGCTGGCGCGCTTTTCATCTTGCAGCCACTTGTTCATCACCTGCTCGACCGACCAGGCCACTTCGCCCAGCTGGTTCAGGCCCACCATGCGGCCACTACCCTTGAGGGTGTGGAAACCACGGCGGATGACAGTCAGCGCTTCCTTATTGGTAGGCTGGTCGCGGATGATGGCCAGATGGCTGTTGACATTGTCCAGCACCTCGACCGCTTCTTCGAGATAGACCTCCAGCAGTTCGGCATCGACAGCCGCTTCGCTGACGGCCGTGCTGACGACCGGTGCCGCAACTGGCGCAGGCTCGGTTGCTGGCGCGCTTTCTACCTCCGCCGGGCTGGCGGCCACCACAGGCTCCAGCTCGACTTCCGGTTCGCTGGCGAACTCGGCGGCAATCTGTTCGGCTTCCGTGGGCACGATCTCGTCCGGGGCTTCGCCACGGATCTGGTGCAGCCAGGGGGCAATCAGCTTGCCGCGATCAGCTTCTTCGCGGCGCAGGGCATCGATGTAGAAACCCAGGCTGGAGAAGGCTTCCGCCAGAAACTCCAGTTCTTCGGCCGGGGCCGTGTAGTCCTCAGCCTGGCAGCGTTTGACGATGTCGGCGCAGGCATCCAGTATCACCTGGGCGTCACGTTCGTCCAGTATGGTCAGGGCACCGCGTATCTGCCGTATGGGGGCATCCGTACTGAGCAGCTCGCTACGGGTATCCGGGTCACGGAAGAAATCATCCAGGGTTTGTTCTATCTGGCCCAGATTGGTCTGTATTTCCTGCGCTACCTGCGCCATCAACAGGCGCTCCTGCGCCCGGCGCGATACTTCGTCCAGCAGGGTGACCTCGGGGGCATTGGCTGCGCCATCCTTGAGGCGTGCCTGCATGGCCGTGGCCTGGGCCGGGAAGTCACTGGAGCGCTCGGGGAAAACCACCAGGGCGTTTTCCAACAACAGCAGGGCGGTGGCGACTTCCAGCGCCTGGCTTTCGTTGGGCGCGGCGGTCATGCCGGCCACCACTTCCTGCAACGAGGCGGCCAGGGTGTCGAAGGCCGGAATGGACAGGCTGACCGCGCGCTTGCTGACTTCGGCCAACTGCTGGCGGAAAGTGGGCAGGCGGTCGCTGCTGCCACCACCCACGCGTGCCCAGTTGTCCTTGGTCTGGTTGATCAGTTCCTTCAGTTCCCGCGCGACCTGCATGGCGGCGAGCTGATGGGCGTCGTCTTCCAGGGCGCCGGCCGGCAGCAGGGCGTTGAGGCCATAGGCGCGCCGCACCGCTGCACACTGCACGCTCTGGGTTTCCATGGTGGCGACGGCATACAGCACGTCGCGGAACAGTCGCTCCGCCACCTTGCCACCGCTCTCGGACAGCCGCTTGAGCTGCTGGTTGAGGCGGGCGAACAGTTGCTTCTGGTCGATATCGAGCTTGGCGCGGTTGTCCACGCTGCCCTCGGCCATGGCGGCCGCAGTCCACCAGAAACCCCGTTGCAGATTGCTCGACTGGGTACGTGCTACGCCGAACAGAGCCTGCACCATCCACTGCCCACCCTCGTGCTTGTCACCCTTGAGCCACTTCAGCAGGCCGGCTTCAAAGCGGCTGCGGGCATTCTTCAGGTAAGTCGGCAGGATGGCCTCGTCCAGCTTGTGCGCCGCCAGGTTGGCGGGCAGCGTGGCGGACAAGGGGGGGAAGAACAAATCAGCGCCGCTGCTGTGCTTCTCGCCCCGCAGCTCGCGCACGCGGCGATAGCTGGGTAGCAGCTTGAGGGCCAGATCGGGCGAGCCGTTGACCAGTGCTTCCAGGTATTGAGTCAGGCTTTGCGCTGCGTCAGAGACCAGCTTGAGCATGCTGCCGTCGGCTTCGCCGCGCTCAACCGCGCCAACGGCGACTTCCAGCTCCTCGGCAAAGCGCGAGGCGCCGGACAGGCCGACCATCTCTACTGCACCGCGAACCTGGTGCAGGTGTGTCTGTGCGAACTTGAGTTCGGCGGCATCGGCCTGATTGGCATATTTGGCCAGACTCTGGCGTGCCTTCTCTAGGGCTTGGTCGATTTCGCCTTTGACCCAGATCAGCGAACCCAGATCGAATTCGGTGTGCGCGCTCATCGATGTTGTGTTTCCGCGTTGCGGGGCCGCCCTGCTCCGGGTCTAGCAAAGATGGATGGCTGGCACGTAACGGGCCGCCATAGGGGCGGGCCTGGTGTCATCGCGCTGGCGCCATGTCTTGGCAGGAATGAGCTTGGGGCGTTCCCCTTTATGGCTTGAGAGCTATAGGGCCGCCACGGCAATCCGCCGTTGCAGCCCTTGCCGAATCAGAGTTTGAAGCCCGCAACCGAACCCTTCAGTTCGGCTGCCAGACCAGTCAGCTGACCAATCTGCACGGCAGTCTGCTTGGTACCGGCGGTGGTCTGCTCGGTAATGCGCAGAATGTCCTGCATCGATACGGCCACCTTGTCGGCCAGTTGCTGCTGCGACTGGCTGGCCTTGGCGATGGTCTCGATCAGACCGGCCAGTTCGTTCGACACCTGGCCGATCTCGGTCAGCGCCTGACCGGCGGCATCGGACAGCTTGGCACCTTCCACCACACCCTGGGTGGAGATTTCCATGGCGGCCACGGCATCGTGGGTATCGGCCTGAATGGTCTTCACAATCGCGCCGATCTGCTTGGTGGCTTCACCTGAGCGTTCGGCCAGTCGCTGCACTTCTTCGGCCACCACCGTGAAGCCTCGACCGGCTTCACCGGCGGAAGCGGCCTGGATGGCGGCGTTCAGGGCCAGCACGTTGGTCTGCTCGGTAATGTCGGAAATCAGTTCCACGATTTCACCGATCTCCTGCGAGCTTTCACCCAGCCGCTTGATACGCTTGGCGGTCTCCTGGATCTGTTCGCGGATTTCGTTCATACCCTTGATCTGGTTCTGCACCGCATCGGCGCCCTTGTTGGCGGCATCCAGCGACTGGCGCGCCACACGGGCTGATTCGACGGTGGTACCGGACACGTCGTTGATCGAGCGGGCAATGTTCTGCACCACTTCGTTGGTCTCGACGATTTCTTCGGACTGGCGCTGGGCAGCTTGCAGCAGTTCGCCCGAAATGGCCTGGGCTTGCTGGGATGCCGCCGTCACCTGGTCGGTGGCGCGGTTAATACCGATAATCAGGCTGCGCAGCTCGTCGATGGTGTAGTTCATCGAGTCGGCGATGGCGCCCGTCAGGTCTTCGGTCACCGAGGCGCGTACCGTCAGGTCACCGTCGGCAAGGTCGGACATTTCGTTCAGCAGCCGCAGAATGGCTTCCTGGTTACGCTTGTTTTCGGCTTCGATCTCGGACCGGCGACGTTGCGATTCGGAGTTGTACACCCGCACCAGGCCAAACAGGGCAGCCAATGCCAGCAGTGCGAACACGACTTCCAGGATGATGGGCAGTATGCCGCCAGCCGATTGCTCGTAGGCCGCGGTCAGCTTCTTGGCATCCTGCAGCAGGTTTTCACTTTCCTTGTAGGTGGTCTGGTTGGCCAGACGGGTGTTCACCAGGTTCTGCATATTGCGGGAGAAGGCGCCCACCACGGTTTCGAAGTCCTTGAACATGTCGCGGATTTCGGTCAGCTTTTCCTTCACCTCGGGGTTGCTGGCAGGCTGGATACGCAGCTCTTCGCTACCTTCGATCATGCCTTGCAGGGTGTCGCGGAAGGTGTTGGTGTCCTTGCCCAGCAGGAAGACCACTTCCGGGTTGATGATTTCACCGGCCAACATGGCGTTGGCGTTCTTGGCCATGCGCTGCGACAGCATCACCTGCTGGTTGGCCAGTTCGATCTCGTGGCCAGGGGCGTTCGATTCGCTCAGCAGTGACACCAGCTGCTGGGTCAGTTCCAGCAGCTTGGCATCGTTACGGTTGATCGAACTCACGTTCTTGGTCACCGCCACCAGTGTTTCCCGTTGCTTGAGGATGGTCTCAATCGTGGGCTTCTTGGGGTTGGGGCGGAAGTTGTTGTCCCAGTTCTTCTTGATCTTGCCCAGGATCTCGGCGGCGTCGCCACCGGATGCCGGCAGGCCATCGCCGCCATTGATCAGGCGGTTCAGATCCTTGTCGAAGTCGTTATAGGCTTCGGTCAGCAGCGGGAAGGCATCGGCATTACCCTGGATGGCCTGGGCGGATGCACGGGCCATACGCTGCGAAAGCATCTGCATTTCGGTGGAGGTGGCGCGGTAGATGGCGTCATGGCCGGACGAACGCACCATCAAGGCCACGGTGGTGGCGAAGGCCAGGATGGAGATCCCCATGGCCCAGAAGCAGATTTCGATCTGGCGGCGTATGGGGAGATGCCCGATCAGCGGCAGGGGGCGCGCTGCACCACCGTCCGCCTGAGGCCGGATGCGGTCCAGTATGGACACCGTGCGCAAGGGGTCGTAAGCCTTTTCGGCCTTGTCACCGCCGGACTGACCCTTGTTGCGTCCGAATGCACGCATCAGCGTATCGGTAAAACCGCTGCGCGGTGCCGAGCCGGCTTGGGTATTACCGCCCGATTTCGTTTTATCCTGCAGCGCCATATTCGCTTATCTCCCTGTTGCTTATCTCTGCGGGCCGAGCCGGCCAGATTGTTGCAAATACTCAGTTCTTCATTGCGGTAGTACCGGTACTGGCGTTTGCCGGTACCGGTACCTGTCAGATAGTGCCAACTTGCAGGAACGGTGCCTGCTGCACCAGTTCGTTGATGCGCATCTCACGCCACTCCCGCCCTTCGCTGTCCCGTCGCGTGGGGCCGCACCAGGGTACGGCGGGGTCGGCCGGGGCGACTTCTTCCATCCCCTGGATATTGCGCAGACCCAGCATGCGGTTAACCAGCAACGCCGAATTGACGATATGGCGTGGGTGGATGATGAGCAGGCGGCTGCTCATGCCCAGGTTGACAGGTTCGTCGCCCAGAAAGCCGGGCAGATCGACCACACTGAACAGATTGCCGCGAATATTGGCCACGCCCTTGAACCAGCGGCGCGTAAGGGGCACATCCACCATGCCGGGTACGGGCAGCACTTCGCTGACGTCGGTCAGATCGACCAGCCACGAGGTATCGCCCACCTGGATGCCGAGCTTGGTGGAGGCAGCATGCGTGGCAGGCAGCGACTTGAGCCGCGCTACCACGCTTTCCTGGAATTCACGAAGACTGACGCGCTTGGCCATGGTTTTCTGAGCTTAGCCTAGTGCGGCGATCTGCTTGAGCAGTTCATCCGGGTTGACCGGTTTGACCACATAGCCCTTGGCGCCCTGGCGCTTGCCCCAGACGATGTCGGTTTCCTGGCCCTTGGAGGTGCACATGATGACCGGGATGTGGGCCGTGGCATCATCCTTGGTGATAGTGCGGGTCGCCTGGAAGCCGTTGAGGCCTGGCATCACCACGTCCATCAGGATCAGGTCGGGCATGATGTCCTTGACCCGCGCTACGGCTTCCTCACCGCTTTCCAGGGTCATGACCTGGAAGCCGTTCTTGGTGAGCAATTCACCGAGGAAGTGACGCTCGGTAGGGGAGTCGTCGACAATCAGAATTTTCTTGATGGTCATTTGATTTCTATCCTTGACGCCTTTCTCAGGCGTGGTTGGCATGTATGCCTACTGCTTGCAGCAGGCTGTCTTTCGTAAACGGCTTGGTCAGGTATTCGTCCGAACCGACCATACGGCCCCGGGCGCGGTCAAACAGACCGTCCTTGGAGGACAGCATGATCACCGGCGTCGCCTTGAACTTCGGGTTCTTCTTGATCAACGAGCAGGTTTGATAACCGTCCAGCCGCGGCATCATCACGTCGACGAAAATTACGTCGGGATGATGGTCGCTGATCTTGGCCAGCGCGTCGAAGCCGTCTTCCGCCAGGATGACCTCGCAACCCGCCTGGCCGAGAAATATCTCTGCACTACGGCGTATGGTATTGCTGTCGTCGATCACCATGACCTTGATGCCGGCGAGATTCTGCATCGGCCTGTCTCCTGTTGTACCCGCTTTGTAATGAGCTTATGCACCATTACGGCGAAGTCAAACATAGCACAAGAAGCGTCAAACCTCTATGACGAGAGCAAGTTCCAATGCGCTTTTGCTTAAAAAAAAGTCAAAACGGGTAATAAAAAACCCCGGCCAAAGGGGAGAAGGCCGGGGTTGAAAAGCCCGACGCTCGTTGGTCGGGCACCCGCTCAGGGAGGGAAAGCGGGAGGCGCGCATAACACCTGTGCGGTGAGAGCGGCGTCTGCCCGATTAAGTTCCCGAGTGGTCTTCTGCCTCTGCCTGGGCGGCGGCAAACCAGCCACCCACCACGTTTTCAGCCTCCTCGATGCCGGTTTTCTTGAGGCTGGAGAACAGCTGCACGGTGCACTGCGGCCAGGCCGCCAACTTGTCGCGCACGGCGCTCAGGGTCTTGGCCTGTTCCTGCTTGGTCAGCTTGTCGGCCTTGGTAAGCAGTGCGTGCACGGGGCGGCCGGTGGGGATGAACCAGTCCAGCATCCGTTCGTCCAGCGGCTTGAGTGGATGGCGCGCATCCATCAGCAATACCAGGCCAATCAGGTTGGGGCGGGTGGCCAGGTACTGGCCCAGCAGGTGTTCCCAGTGGGCGCGTATGGGTTCGGGCACCTGGGCGTAGCCGTAACCTGGCAAGTCGACCAGAAAGCGGCCCTGGCCGAAGTCGAAATAGTTGATGTGCTGGGTGCGCCCTGGCGTTTTCGACACAAACGCTAGCCGGTTGTGATCGGCCAGGGTATTGATGGCGCTGGACTTGCCGGCGTTGGAGCGGCCCGCAAAAGCGACCTCGATGCCGCCGCCTGGCAGCATGTGCAGATCGTTGACGGTGGTGTGGAAACGGAGTTGGCGAAACAGCGACATGAGTTAAACTTTTTTGTTTAGGGCGGCCAACTTTGGCGGCGCCTCAAGGTTCGGATAGAATATCAGGTTTGAATCAATGCCTTGGCGTATGGATGCTTCCCCATCCAGTTTTATTCGCACCCTACGCCCCGGTTAGAACAAGTAAAAACGAGCGACTCGCCGCTCACCTCGTCATCAAGGAGTTGTTGCTATGAAGCGTAGCGTGCTGGCTGTTCTGTTCGGTTGTATGGCCTCTTATGCGGTTGCCGCTGGTGCCCCTGCGGCGGTTGCGCCCAAGGCCGACCCGGCCAAGGGCAAGGCTATCGTCGAAAAAGTGTGTGCTGCTTGCCACGGTTTGGATGGCAATAGCGCTGCCAGTGCCAACCCTAGCTTGGCGGGTCAGCATCCCGAGTTCCTGTATGCCCAGCTGAGCGCCTTCAAGAAGGGCGAGCGCAAGAACCCCATCATGCTGGGGCAGGTGGCAACCCTGACCGATGACGACATGCGCAACCTGGCAGCCTACTACGGTGAGCAGAAGCCCAAGGAGCGTGCTGGTACCGACAAGGCCTTGATGGCGGCAGGCAAGAAGATCTACACCGGTGGTATCGCCGCAACAGGTGTGCCGGCCTGCATGGCCTGCCACGGCCCCAACGGTGCTGGCATACCCGTGCAGTATCCACGCCTGGGTGGCCAGCATGCTGCCTATGTGGTGAGTTCGCTGAACAGCTACAAGGCCAATACCGATCGCAAGAACGGCATCATGCAGCCTATCGCTGCCAAGTTGTCGGATGCCGAGATGAAGGCTGTGGCCGAGTATATCGCCGGCCTGCGTTAAAGCTGGCCCAGGGCTGCCACGGCGGGTTCGGGTGGCGGCTTCATCATGGCGGCGGGAACTTTTTCCGCCTGCATAGCCCAAGGGGTGGCCTGGCCACCCCTTTGGTGTGTTTAAACGGTGCTGGTCGAGCGGGCGCAAGATTGTGCCCCCTCGTGGCTGGGCCTCTCTCCGCTGGTGTCAACCGGTGGGGCAACGGGGTTGTCCCCTACTAGTCGAGAATCGCCGTGCGTCGTCTTTCTTTCGGCCGTGCGCTGTACGAGCTGCTCAGCTCCATGCGCTTTGCCATCAGCCTGCTTACCCTGCTTGCCATTGCCTCCATCATCGGCACCGTGCTGCAGCAGAACCAGCCCTATACCAGCTACGCCGTCGAGTTCGGTGATTTCTGGTTCCGTCCATTCGAGTGGCTGGGTCTTTACGATGTCTACCATGCCGGCTGGTTCATCATCATGCTGGGCTTTCTGGTGGGCTCGACCTCGCTGTGCATCTATCGCCACCTGCCGGGTATCCTGCGCGATATCCGCTCCTATCGGGAACAGGCTGCGCTGAAATCCTTGCGCGCCATGGCGCATCAGCAGGAGATAGCGTTGCAGCTGCCCGTGGAAGGCGCACTGACCCAGGCCGAGCAGTGGCTGACGGCCCAGGGTTACCGGCACAAGCGGGTGGTGCGTGACGAGGGTGTCATGCTGGCTGCCAAGAAAGGCAGCCTGCAGCGCCTGGGCTATCTGTTCGCCCATGCGGCCATCGTGGTGATCTGCATAGGCGGCCTGCTGGATGGCAACCTGCCCCTCAAGGTGCAGAGTCTGCTGGGCATCAAGGAGGTAGAAACCCGCAATACGGTGCCAGTGAGCGAAATAGGCGAGAAAAGCAAGCTGACCCCCAGCAATCTGTCGTTCCGTGGGGTGATAGATATGCCCGAGGGAGAGACGCGGGATGTGGCCTGGCTGAATGCTGGACCCGGCTATTACGTGCAGGAGCTGCCCTTCTCGATCAAGCTCAACAAGTTTCATGTCGAGCACTACAGCACCGGCCAACCCAAGTTGTTTGCCAGTGATATCGAGGTGACCAGCAAGGCCAGCGGCACGGTTACCAAGGGGACGGTCAAGGTCAATCACCCCTTGATCGTCGATGGCGTGGCCATCTACCAATCCAGTTTTGGCGATGGCGGCTCGCCGCTGAAGCTGGCCGTGTGGGACTGGTTGGGCGCCGCGCCCAAGCCACAGGAGTTGGCAGCTGTGTCCTTGGCCAGCCAGACTTTCCGCTGGGGCAGCCAGCCGCTGACCTTGGAGTTCGGTGAGCTGCGGCCCTTCAATATCGAGAACCTGGAGGCCGAGCCGGAGATATCGGACTTTGGCCGCCGCATGCAGGATGCCCGTCAGGTCAAGGCTGACAAGAAGGTCAAGAATGTCGGGCCATCGATACAGTTCAAGGTGCGCGATGCCCAGGGCCAGGCGGTGGAATACCTGAACTACCTGTCGCCATTTGAGGACGGTGGGCGTTTCTACCTGATGAGTGGCATGCGGCGTACGGTGGCGGCCCCGTTTGCGTTTGTGCGGATACCGCTGGATGCTGAGTTCAGCCCGCAAGGCTTCATGCAGATCAGCGCCGTGCTGCACGACCAGGCGGCCTGGCCAGAAATCGCCCGCCGGACGGCGGCCAAGGCCGAACGCGATGGTGCCATCAGCCCTGCCTATCGCAAGGAGTTCGAGCAAAGCCTGGTGTGGGTGCTGCAGCGCTTTGCCGATGGCGGCTTTACCGCCTTGCAAAGTTTTCTGGATGAGCGGGTGCCCAAGGACAAGCAGGAGGCGGTAGGCCAGACCTATATCAAGCTGCTGCAAGGCGCGGTGCTGGATGCGGCGGATTTGTCGCGCCAGCGTGCGGGCCTGGCTCCGGTGGAGTTCAGCGACAGTTATTATCGCTTCCTGATGGATAGCCTGGTGGCGGTATCGGCCAGCTTTGATTACGGCCACGGCTTCTATCTGCAGCCAGTAGGCTTTGAGGAGCGCAAGTCCAGCGGCTTTCAGGTTACCCGCAGCCCAGGCCAGCCATTGGTCTACCTGGGTAGTCTGCTGCTGGTTCTGGGCATATTCTGCATGTTTTACATACGCGAGAACCGAATCTGGGTGTGGGCACAGGAAGGCCGCCTGCTGCTGGCTTTCAGCAGCAACCGCCGTGACGCCCAGACCGAGCAGGAATTTGCTGCGCACAGCGCTGCCCTGAGCAGCCTGGCCGGCACGCACAAGGAAGAACACCATGACTAATCCAGGCTACGCGACCACCCTGCCGCAGGCGGGCAATGCGCCTTTCTGGCGCGGACTCAAGCTGAGCGACCATCTGTATGCCTTGTTCATCCTGGCGGTGGCCGGGGTGGTGTTCCAACGTTATCACGCGGCAATGGATGTCTATGAGCACGCCATCCTGGCGGGCAGCGCGCTGTCGCTGGTGGCGCTGGGCTGGTTCTGGAAGCCGGTGCGGCTGTTCTTTCCGCTGGCGGGCCTGCTGGCGCTGGGAGGGATAGCCCTGTATGGCGACGACCTCAGCCAGGGTCAGACGGCGTTCTGGCTCAAGTATGTGCTGGCCAGTCAGTCGGCCGCCATGTGGATGTGCGTGCTGTTCTTCCTGGCTACCGCGATCTACTGGGTGGGTTTGCTGCGCCGCTCGAATACGGCCGATGCCATCGCCTCGGGCCTGACCTGGGCAGCGGCTGGTGCCGCCGTGGTGTGGTTCTTCGTGCGCTGGTACGAAGGTTATCTGATCGGCCCGGACGTAGGCCACGTACCGGTGTCCAACCTGTACGAAGTCTTCATCATGTTCTGTTTCATCACCGCCATGATGTACCTCTATTACGAGCAGCGCTTTGCCACGCGGCGCATGGGGGCATTTGTGCTGCTAATCATCTCGGCCGCGGTGGGCTTCATCCTCTGGTACACCTTTGACCGCCAGGCGCACGAGATACAGCCGCTGATCCCGGCGCTGCAGTCGTGGTGGATGAAGATCCATGTGCCGGCCAACTTTGTCGGCTATGGCGCCTTTGCCATGGCTGCCATGCTGGGGGTGGCGCAATTGCTGGCCTCGCGCGGCATACTGACGTCGCATCTGCCCAGCTACGAGACCCTGGGCGAAGTGATGTACAAGGCCATCGCAGTAGGCTTTCTGTTCTTCACCATCGCCACCATCCTGGGGGCCATGTGGGCGGCGGATGCCTGGGGCGGTTATTGGAGCTGGGACCCGAAGGAGACCTGGGCACTGATCGTGTGGCTTAACTACGCTGCCTGGCTGCATGTGCGCCTGGTCAAGGGCTGGCGGGGCGATATATTGGCCTGGTGGTCGGTGGTTGGCCTGCTGGTGACGACCTTTGCCTTCCTGGGGGTGAATATGTTCCTGTCGGGTCTGCATTCCTACGGCACGCTGTAGGCGAGGGCTACCGTCAAGAAAATAAGCGTTTCGATATATTCGACGCGGCATGCTGGATTGGGTAAGATTACCGAATTCTAATAAACGACCAGTCCATGTACTGGTCGTTTGCCTTTTCGGGGGAGGGACGCTTGGATTTTCGATTGGAACGCATAGTCGTACCCTCGCCGGCGCAACTGGAGGCCGTCTATCAGCTTGCCTGCATGGCGCCCGGCTATTGGCAGCTGACCGAGGGCAAGCGCTCTCCTGGCCGCGAAGCGGTGGCGGCCTGGTTTGATGGCAGTGACCTGCCGCCCGGCAAGAGCCTGGGCGAGCAACACACCTTGGGGGTGTGGTTAGGTGAAGAACTGGTCGGTATGGCCACCATCCTACGGGGCTGGCCTTATCCGGATCAGGCCATGATCAAGCTGCTGTTGCTGTCCGAGCGCTGGCAGGGGCGCGGGCTGGGGCGTAGGGTGTTTGCCGAGCTGGAGCAACTGGTACTGCGCTGGCCACGCATCAGTACCCTGCGCATCAGCATCATCGCCAGCAATACTCCTGCATTTGCCTTCTGGCGCAAGTTGGGCTTTGTCGAAACCGGCGAGCGCAAGCGGGAGCATGGTTTTCTGGCTGACACTGTCGTGCTGGAAAAGCCGCTGCCTGTCATGGCGCTGGGGTGCTGCTAGTCCTGCGTGCTGTGGTATAAGCCCAGCCTTCGGGTGCTTGCAGGCTGTTGCGGCAAGCGCCGCCGTCCCTAACGGAGCCTTGGGCTAGCCATGCCGACTTCCCTCGCCTATCTCGGTGTTGTCACCGTCTGGTCCACCACGGCCCTGGCCATCAACTGGTCGGTGGCGGGCATGTCCTTCACCGCCGCACTGGCCGGCCGCATGGCCCTGGGTGCGCTGGCGGCGGGGTTGCTGATGCTGGTCTGGCGCCAGCCTTTGCCGCTGGATGGGGCCTCGCGCCGCACCTATCTGATTGCCGGCGTGGCCATGGCGTCCAGCATGGCCTGCACCTATTTTGGCGCCCGCTATATCTCCTCTGGCCTGATGGCCGTGCTGTTCGGCCTCTCGCCCTTGATCACGGCCTTGTTTGCCAGCCTCATCATTGGTGAGCGCCCTGGCCGTGGGCAGGTGTTGGGCATGTTGCTGGGTCTGGCTGGCCTGTGGTGTATCTTCCGCGACCGGGTGAGCCTGGGGCCGGAGGCACACTGGGGCATAGCCGGTGGCCTGATGGGCAATGTGCTGCAGGCACTGGGCGCGGTGCTGACCAAGCGCCACGGCGCGGATACGCCACCCTTGGCGACCGCAACGGGCGCCTTGACGGTCAGTGCGCTGCTGACACTGGCCGGCTGGTGGCTATTGGATGGACAGTGGCCGGCAGCGGCGGGCCTGAAGCAATGGGGGGCGGTGGTCTATTTGGCGCTGGTGGGGTCGGTGCTGGCCATGAGCCTGTACTTTTTGCTGATACAGCGGCTGCCTACCGCCCATGTGGCGCTGATCACCCTGATCACCCCGGTAACCGCCCTGTGGCTGGGCCATGTGGCCAATGACGAAGCGGTGTCGGCCGGCCTGCTGACGGGCACGGCCCTGATTGTGGTCGGCTTGCTGGTGCATCAGCTGCCACTGTGGAAGCTGTGGGCTGAGCGCATGGTCCGCGAGGCCGAATAGGCGCCGCCTGTGGGAGCGCGGCTATTGGAAGTCGCCATAGCGTGCTTGCAGCAGGGCGGCGATCACCGGCGCCACCGTCTCGGTACGGAATAGCCGAGGTCCCAGTATCAGCGGTGTGTAGCCTGCGGCGATGGCCATATTGTCCTCGTCGCCCGAAAAGCCGCCTTCGGGCCCGATGAGCACCTGGACGCTGCCGGCCTGTGGCGGCAGTTCATGCCATTGCCGGGCACCTGTGGGCGATAGCAGCAGTTTGAGATCGGCGGCCGGTGCCTGGGCCAGCCAGCTGTCCAGCCTGACCGGCGGCAGGATTTGCGGCACACGGGTGCGGCCGCATTGCTCGGCGGCAGATTCGGCCACACCCTGCCAGTGCAATAGGCGCTTTTCCACCCTGTCCTGCGCCAGCTTGTAGCTGCAATAGGCCGACTGCACGACCTGTATGCAGTTCACGCCCAGCTCGGTGGCTTTTTGCACGGTGTAATCCATACGTTCGGCCGCCGACAGCGCCTGCACCAGGGTCAGCTGCAACGGCGATTCCCGCTCATCTGCCTGATGCTGGCCGACGGCTACGGTGACATGGCGCTTACCCATTTCGACGACCTCGGCTTCGAATTCGCCGCTTTGACCATTGAACAGCGTCAGCGGCTCACCCGGCTGCAGGCGCAACACTTGTACATGGCGGGCGGCCTGTTCGGGCAGATTGAATTGCTGGCCACTGGCAAGCGGCATATCGAGGTAGATACGGGGCATGAGGCAGTCTTGTCGCTAGAGGTTGAGTTAGGGATTATGCCAGCCGCGCGGGCCACCTATAATCATGGTTACCCAACTCCGGATCGTGCAGCCATGGCCAGTGTGACCGCTCCCCTTGTCCAGCTGGGCCTGCCGGCCCCTGATTTCACCCTGCCTGGCGTGGACGGACGCAACCATGGCCTGAGTGAGTTACGCGGGCACAATGGCTTGCTGGTGATGTTCATCTGCAACCATTGCCCTTACGTCAAGGCCATACGCGAGGCGCTGGTGGAAACCTGCCGTGAGCTGGAGAGCTACGGTATCAAGAGCGTGGCCATCAGTGCCAACGACCCTGCCCAGTACCCGGAAGACGACTTTGAGCATATGAAGGCCTATGCCCGGGCCTATGGCTTTGGCTTTCCCTACCTGTATGACGAGAGCCAGGCGGTGGCGCGGGCATTTGGGGCGGTGTGCACGCCGGATTTCTTTGGCTACAACAGCGAGCTGATGCTGCAGTACCGTGGCCGCTTCGATGCCTCGGGCAGGCATGCCGCGCATGGCGCCCAGCGGGAACTGTTCGAGGCCATGAAGCAGGTTGCCATGATGGGGGATGGGCCGCTGGAGCAGAAGCCCAGCATAGGTTGCGCGATCAAATGGCGGTGACGATGTTGCGGCGCAGCGATGAATAAATTCATCGTGAGTGGTGAATTTATTCACCGCTTATGATTAAATTCGCATCACGTCACCCCTGTGCCACAAGGAATTCCATCATGTCCAAGAATGCTGATCTCCACGCTCGTCGACTCGCTGCTACGCCCCGTGGCGTCGGTGTGCTGGGGGATTTCTTTATCGAGCGCGCCGAGAACAGCCTGATCTGGGATGTGGAAGGCCGCCGCTTCATTGATTTTGCCGCCGGTATCGCCGTGCTGAACACCGGCCACCGCCATCCCAAGATCACGGCCGCCGTGAAGGCGCAGGTGGATGCCTATAGCCACACCTGCTATCAGGTTGTGCCCTATGAGAGCTATGTAAAGCTGGCTGAAAAGCTGAACGAGATCGTGCCGGTGCACGGCCCCAAGAAGACGGCCTTCTTCACCAGCGGTGCCGAGGCCGTGGAAAACGCCATCAAGATCGCCCGCGCCGCCACCGGCCGCAGCGGTGTGATTGCCTTCTCCGGCGCCTTCCATGGCCGCACCATGATGGGTATGGCGTTGACCGGCAAGGTCAATCCCTACAAGCTGAACTTCGGCCCCATGCCGGCAGATGTGTACCATGCCCCCTTCCCGGTGCCGCTGCATGGTGTGACCTCGGCTGACTCGATCAAGGCCCTGCAGACCCTGTTCAAGGCCGATATCGATCCCAAGCGCGTGGCCGCCATCATTCTGGAGCCGGTGCAGGGCGAGGGCGGCTTCTATGTCGCTCCTACTGAGTTCATGGTTGAGCTGCGCAAGATCTGCGACGAGCACGGCATCCTGCTGATAGCCGACGAAATACAGACCGGTTTTGCCCGTACCGGCAAGACCTTCGCCATGGAGCACCACGCGGTCAAGGCCGACCTGATGACCATGGCCAAGAGCCTGGCTGGCGGCTTCCCCCTGTCGGCCGTGACCGGCCGCGCCGATCTGATGGATGCGCCTGCACCCGGCGGCCTGGGCGGCACCTATGCGGGCAACCCGCTGGCGGTGACAGCTGCGCTGGCGGTGCTTGAGGTGATTGCAGAAGAGAAGCTGAATGAGCGCGCCCAGCGCCTGGGTGCTGCGCTGATGGAGAAGCTCAACAGCCTCAAGTCTGCCGTGCCGCAGATTGCCGATGTGCGCGGCCTGGGCTTTATGGTGGCGGTGGAGTTCAACAAGGCTGGCAGCGACGAGCCTGATGCGGACTTTGCCAAGAAGGTCCAGACCGAAGCCATGAAGCGGGGGCTGATCCTGCTGACCTGTGGCGTGTACTCGAACGTGATCCGCTTCCTGGCGCCCATCACCATTGAGGACGACACCTTTGCCGAAGCATTGACCGTGCTGGAAGCGGCACTCAAGGCCTAAGCTTTCCCCCGTAGTCCGGAACGCGAAGGCCCCCGGGCGAGCCCCGAGGGGCCTTCGTGCCATCTTGCGTTGGAGATCGACATGCTGAACCTGAAAGACCCGAGCCTGCTCAAGCAGCAGTGTTATATCGACGGCCAATGGCTGGATGCGGACTCCGGCGAGAAGATCGCCGTGAACAATCCGGCCACCGGCGAGATCATTGCGCATGTGCCCAAGATGGGAACGGCCGAGACCCGCCGCGCCATCGAGGCGGCAGAGCGCGCCTGGCCGGCCTGGAGGGCCAAGAGTGCCAAGGAGCGCTCCACCCTGCTGCGCAAACTGTACGACCTGATGCTGGCCAACCAGGATGACCTGGCCGTGATACTGACGACCGAGCAGGGCAAGCCGCTGGCTGAGGCCAAGGGCGAGATTGCTTATGCAGCGTCA
The DNA here is from genome assembly GCF_036961565.1 of Chitinimonas sp. JJ19. Classification (NCBI taxonomy): domain Bacteria; kingdom Pseudomonadati; phylum Pseudomonadota; class Betaproteobacteria; order Neisseriales; family Chitinibacteraceae; genus Chitinimonas; species Chitinimonas sp. JJ19. Next base: position 12,093 of record NZ_JBAMDD010000006.1, on the reverse strand, counting down.
TTCTTCGAGTGGTTTGCCGAGGAGGCCAAGCGCGTCTACGGTGAGACCATTCCCTCGCCCTGGGCGGACAAGCGCCTGTTGGCGATCAAGCAACCCATAGGCGTGACGGCTGCGGTGACACCGTGGAACTTTCCCTCGGCCATGATTACCCGCAAGGCCGGCCCTGCCTTGGCGGCGGGCTGCCCCATGGTGATCAAGCCGGCGACCCAGACACCACTATCGGCCCTGGCCATGGCGGAGCTGGCCCATAGGGCCGGTATTCCGGCCGGGGTATTCAGCGTGCTGACCGGTTCGGCCAAGGAAATAGGTGGCGAGATGACGGCCAGCCCCATTGTGCGCAAGCTGAGCTTTACCGGCTCGACCGAAATCGGCCGCGAGCTGATGGCCGCCTGTGCCCCTACCATCAAGAAGGTGTCGCTGGAGCTGGGTGGCAACGCGCCGTTCATCGTGTTTGACGATGCTGATCTGGATGCGGCGGTGGAGGGGGCGATTGCTTCCAAGTATCGCAATGCCGGCCAGACCTGCGTTTGCGCCAACCGCCTGTATGTGCAGGCCGGTGTGTATGAGGCATTTGCCGAGAAGCTGGCGGCAGCCGTGGCCAAGCTCAAGGTCGGCAATGGTCTGGAGGCCGGTGTGACGCAAGGGCCCATGATAGACATGAAGGCGGTGGAGAAGGTAGAAGAGCATATTGCTGATGCGCTGGCCAAGGGCGGCAAGCTGGTGGTGGGCGGTAAGCGCCATGCATTGGGCCAGAGTTTCTTTGAGCCCACCATCGTCAGCCATGTGACGGCCGATATGAAGGTTGCCCGCGAGGAGACCTTTGGCCCGCTGGCGCCGCTGTTCAAATTCGAGACTGAACAAGAGGTGATCGAACGGGCCAACGATACCGAATTTGGCTTGGCAGCCTACTTCTATTCGCGCGATCTGGGCCGGGTTTTCCGGGTGGCCGAGGCGCTGGAGTATGGCATGGTTGGCGCCAATGCCGGCCTGATCTCGACCGAGGTGGCGCCGTTTGGCGGCGTCAAGCAATCCGGTCTGGGGCGTGAGGGCTCCCGCCACGGTATGGAAGATTACCTGGAAGTGAAATATCTCTGCCTTGCAGGAATTTAATTTTCAGTCTAAGATTTGTTCAATCGTACTAGATTTGTAGTACGAACCATTTCCTCCTCCTCTTCCCGCCAGTGGCCCTTGGGTCGGCGGGATTTTTTTTGCTTTTACCCGAATCGGGTGTTTGAGGGCGAGCAGGGGTGGCTTGGGGGTGGGATACAAAATAAAAAAGCCGATGCGAGCGCATCGGCTTTTTTGATACCTGGTCGGGGTGAGAGGATTCGAACCTCCGGCCTCTACGTCCCGAACGTAGCGCTCTACCAGGCTAAGCTACACCCCGAGTGAGTCGCGCATTATGGCGATGCAGGCGCGGTCTGTAAAGGCCTGGCCGGCAGGCAATCAGTTGCTGCGTTCCACGGCCACGTCGGCCAATGCGCGCAGTGCCTGGGTGGCGGGGTTGTCGCTCAGGCTGGCGATGGCTTCCAGTGCCAGCGCGGCCTCGGCACGTGCGGCCAGCATGGTGGCTGCCAGTGCGCCACTGCCTTGTACGGCTGCCAGTACGGCGGGGAAGTTGTCGCGTTGGGCGTGGATGATGGCGGTACGGACTACCTCGGCCTGTTCGGCGGTGCCCAGGCGCATGGTGTGGATCAGCGGCAGGGTGCACTTGCCTTCGGCCAGGTCGTCACCCAGGTTCTTGCCGATTTCGCCCGCGTCGCCCGAGTAGTCGAGCACGTCATCGACTATCTGGAAGGCGGTGCCCAGGTGCATGCCATAGCGTGCCATGGCGTCCTCGGTGGCGGCGTCCGACTTGGCCAGCAAGGCGCCCAGGCGTGCGGCGGCCTCGAACAGCTTGGCGGTCTTGTAGCGGATGACCTTGAGGTAGGCGGCTTCGTCGAGATCGGCATCGCCGATATTCATCAGCTGCAGTACCTCGCCCTCGGCGATGACATTGGTGGCGTCAGCCAGTACCTGCATCACCCGCATGTCGTTGACGCTGACCATCATCTGGAAGGCGCGCGAGTACAGGAAGTCGCCCACCAGCACGCTGGCGGCATTGCCGAACAGGGCGTTGGCGGTGTCGCGGCCGCGGCGCAGGCTGGATTCATCGACGACATCGTCGTGCAAGAGCGTGGCGGTATGGATGAACTCCACCACGGCAGCCAGTTCGCGATGGTGCTGCCCTTGGTAGCCCAGGGCGCCGGCAGACAGCAGGGCCAAGGCCGGGCGCAGGCGCTTGCCGCCGGAGGAGACGATGTACTCGGCGACCTGGCGCACCAGGATGACCTCGGAATGCAGGCGCTCGCGGATGATCTGATCCACCGCCTGCATATCGGCAGCGATGACGGATTTGACGAATTCTATGGACACGATGGGCTGTACTGCCGGCGGATACCAAAACCCGGCGATTATAGCCGAGCGGGGGGCGGGGCGTTGGCCCTAGTGCGGCCGGGGGTGTGGCTGCGATGCTGGTATAGGCACCGCAAGTCAATGAATACTTGACCAAAATCGCTGGCTTGCGTATATTGCGCGGCTCCCTGCGTCCTGCGCGGGGAGTTACTATTTAGGAGCCCAGTCTATGTACGCGGTCGTAAAAACCGGTGGCAAGCAGTACAAAGTTGCCATCGGCGAAAAATTGAAAGTAGAACAGATTGCCGCCGACATCGACGCCCAAATCGTGCTTGAAGAAGTACTGATGGTGGTGGACGGTGAAGCGGTTTCGGTTGGCACCCCCCTGGTTGCTGGCGCAACGGTCAAGGCTACTGTCGTAGCCCACGGTCGTGGCGAAAAGGTTCGCATCTTCAAGATGCGTCGCCGTAAGCACTACCAGAAGCGCCAAGGTCATCGTCAGAATTTCACTGAAATTCGCATCGACGCCATCGTCAAGTAAGCAAGGAGTCTGAAACATGGCACATAAAAAAGCTGGCGGCAGTTCGCGTAACGGCCGCGACTCAGAGTCGAAACGACTGGGTACCAAGGTTTACGGTGGTGAATTGATCCCTGCGGGTTCGATCATCATCCGTCAGCGCGGCACCCGTTTCCACGCAGGCGATAACGTCGGCATGGGCAAGGATCACACCTTGTTCGCCAAGGTCGACGGTTACGTCAAGTTCGTGGTCAAGGGCGCGCTGAAGCGCAAGACCGTTGTGGTCGAGCCCTACACCGGCGTCGAGGCCTAAGCCTTGCCGGTAAGCGAGGCGCCCGGCGGGCGTTTCGCTTAAAATTGAAGCCCTATCTCAATAAGATAGGGCTTTTTCGTTTGCACCCCATGTTGCCCGCCCTGCTGGCAACCCAGGCCAAGGCCCAACCACTAGGAATCGCCTGCCCATGAAATTTATCGACGAAGCCCGCATTGAAGTGATCGCTGGCAAAGGCGGCAATGGCTCGGCCAGTATGCGGCGCGAGAAGTTTGTGCCGCGTGGCGGCCCCGACGGCGGCGACGGTGGCAAAGGCGGCAGCATCTGGGCTGTGGCCGACAAGGATATCAACACCCTGGTCGATTACCGCTTTGTGAAGCAGTACCGTGCCAAGCACGGTGAGAACGGCCGTGGCGCCGACTGCTACGGCAAGGGGGCGGACGATATCTTCCTGCGCATGCCGGTAGGTACCGTCATCAGCGACAACCTGACCGGCGAGATCGTCGCCGATCTGACCCATGACGGTCAGCAGGTTTTGATCGCCAAGGGCGGCAAGGGCGGTTTGGGTAACCTGCACTTCAAGACCTCCACCAACCGCGCGCCGCGCAAGTTCACCCATGGTGAAGAGGGCGAGCAGCGCGAGTTCAGGCTGGAGCTGAAGGTGCTGGCCGATGTGGGCCTGCTGGGCATGCCCAATGCCGGCAAGTCGACCTTTATCCGTTCGGTCTCGGCTGCGCGGCCCAAGGTGGCGGACTATCCCTTCACCACACTGGCGCCCAATCTGGGCGTGGTGCGTATCGACCATAACCGTAGCTTCGTGATTGCCGACATACCTGGCCTGATCGAAGGTGCGGCCGAAGGCGCAGGCCTGGGCCACCGCTTCCTCAAGCATCTGTCGCGTACCGGCATCCTGCTGCATATCGTGGACCTGGCGCCCTTCAGCGAAGAGACCGACCCGGTGCGCGAAGCACAGGCGATTGTCGAGGAGCTGCGCAAGTATGACGAGGAGCTGTACAACAAGCCGCGCTGGTTGGTGCTGAACAAGCTGGACATGGTGCCGGAAGGCGAGCGCGAGGCGCGCATCGAGTCTTTCCTGGCAGGCTTCGGCTGGCCGCGTGATGCTTATGATCCGATGGGCCCGCTGGACCCGTTGGCGCGTCGGCTGTTTACCATCTCCGGCCTGACCGGCGAAGGTACGCAACAACTGACCTGGGCCATCATGGACTATCTGGAAGCGACCCGCCCGCAACGGGTGGATGCCGCGCCGACCGAGGCTGAGGCATTGCACGAGCCTTACGATCCGACCAAGTCCTGATTTCTATGCAAGCCATTGTACTGATTGGACCGCAGGCCAGTGGCAAGTCGAGCTTTTGCAAGGAAAGATTGTTCAATAGTCACTTGCGGCTGAATCTCGACATGTTGCGCACCCGTCATCGGGAGGCCTTGCTGCTAGCCGCTTGTATAGCGGCCAAGCAGCCGGTGGTGATCGACAATACCAATCCCACCGCTGCTGATCGCGCCCGGTATCTCGGTCAGTTCAAGGCGGCGGGCTATGCGGTGCATGGCTATTTCTTCCCTGATGCTTTTGAGGTTTGTCAGGCCCGCAACGCACAGCGGCTGGGTAAGGCGCGCATACCTGATGTGGGCCTGAAGGACTTTTTTGCACGGCTGGAGCGACCCACTCATCAGGAAGGGTTTGATGCGCTATTTTCCGTCAGCCTCCAGAATGACGAATTTGTTGTGGAGGCCCTGAGCGATGCGATTTGACGAGCTGGATCACAGGATGCGCGTGTTTGAAACTGCGCATGATGTGTGTGTACTCCCAGGTATCCATATCGTTGCCCGAATTGATGGGAGGGGCTTTACCCGACTGACCAAGGATGTGCATAAGTTCGAGGCGCCTTACGATCCCCGCTTTCGCGACATGATGGTGCATACGGTGCAGCATTTGATGCAGTGCGGATTCAACGTGGTTTACGGCTACACGCAGAGCGACGAGATCTCACTGCTGTTCCATCTGGATGAAGATGCTTTCAATCGCAAGGAGCGTAAGTGGAATTCCCTTCTCGCGGGTGAGGCTAGTGCGTGCTTCAGCTTGCTACTTGGAGGGATGGCGGCGTTTGATAGCCGTATTTGTCAGCTGCCGACACCTGCGCTGGTGGCGGACTACTTTGCATGGCGCAATGAGGATGCCGCGCGTAATGCCCTGAATGCCCATTGCTACTGGACGTTGCGCAAAACTGGCCTGGCGCCTGATGTTGCGGCCACGAGGTTGGCGCGGCTTGCTGTCGCGGAGAAGAACGAGCTGCTGTTCCAGCATGGCGTGAATTTCAATGATCTGCCTTTGTGGCAAAAGCGCGGTATTGGCTTCTATTGGCATATGTGCGAGAAGCAGGGCTTCAATCCTAAGACTGGGGTGGCAACGAAGACTATGCGCAGGCAGTTGAAGGTAGATATGGAATTGCCCATGCGCGAGCAATACCGTGAGTTCATTGCGGAGCGATTGATGTGAGTGCGGCACCAGAATCGTCGCTCAGCGACTTCTTCGCCAGCAACATCAATCCCATGGATCTGCCACCCTTGGCGGAGTTGCTGCGTGCGCGCGAATTGCTCAATGCTTTTATCACGTTGTTCCATGGCAATGAGGAGCAGGTGCTGGTGCGCCTGCTGGTGCTGCGCGAGATAGGTGCCCGGGGGCATGAGCCGCGTTGGTCGCCGCAGCAGCTACAGGCGCATTTTGCCTATGTGAACCCGGTAAAGCTCGATACCGTGCTGACCCGCTTGCGCCAGAATGGCCTGCTGCTGTGGGATGGCGATGAAGGCCTGTACCAGATAGCCGAGGCGGGGCGGGTGGCTTTGTCGGCCTTGTCTACCTTGCTGGCGTTTGCCGACGAGGATGCCGAGCTGGGCTACCTGACAGCCCAGGCGGCCGGCCAGCAGCAGCTGGGGCGGGTTTCTGGCGAGACCTTGCAGCATTTGCTGGCCCGGCTCAATGAATTGCACCGGGCCTTTGAGGAGGCGCTGGAATCGCAATCAGAATACCAGATACGCAAGGCACAGCAGCGCCTGGAGGCGGTGTTCCGCTGGGTGCAGAAGGGGACGGAAGTCATGCATACCCTGCTGTCTGACGAAACCTTGTCGCGTCGGACCCTGGATCAGGCGCAGTCCATCGCCATGGCGCAGTCGCGGCTGCTGCGCTTGACGGGCAGCTTCCAGCGTCGCCTGAATCAACTGCAGTCGCAGCGCGTGCACCTGGGGCAGTCGGGGCTGACTTCCAGCGATATCGGTGAATGGTTGCGTACGGCCAGCCAGGCTGAGCTGGTCGGCCTTGCCAGCGGCATGCTGCACTATGCGCCGCAACCGTCCTTTCTGACGGGGCCGGAGATGGTGGATATCGCTGAGTTCGAGCTGGTGGAACGTGAACGCATGCTGGCCAGCACGGCTGCCCTGCCGGACAAGCGCGCTGCGCCCGGCGTGGCCGCGCCCGAAGCCGAACGGTTGTTCGAGGCTGAGGCGCTGCATGCCTTGCTGGCACAGCTGGGGGGGCCGTCCGATATCCAGTCGGTGGCGCTGGCCGATACCTATACCGAGACGGCCTACCGTCTCTCCCTGCTTTCGCTCCTGGGCGATGCCGAAGCCGAGCTGGATGCCAGCGTGGTGGGTGATATCGTCAAGCTGCCGCTGTCGCTGCGCGCCAGCGGCGAGGTGGTGGCAGTGGACCATCCCGAAGTGGCCAGCATCTCGCGTGGCGAGCTGCGGCCGACCAACTGACGAACAGGACGCAAGACATGGATAACGCCCTGTCCATCCTCAGTGCCCGCTTGATCGCGCACCGATTCATTCCCCGCAACGACCCGCTGGCGCGACGCGCGCTGGTGGATGAGGATTTTCGCCGCAGCCTGGATCACCGGCTGGCCGAGGTGGGCCTGGTGTTGCTGGAAAATCCCTATGCCGAGTATCTGGCTGTTGCCCTGGCTGAGGATATGAATGCCTTTGTATTTGGCGATGGCGACACCTGGCTATCCAACAATATGGGGTTGCCGCGTGATGCGATTGCCCTGCTGGTGGTGCTGTGGGCTCGCATCATTTTGCCCAAGCGTGAGCGCCAGATTGCCCGAGCCGAGAAGGAACGCGAGGGGCAGAGCGATATGTTCGGGGCGGAGAAGCCACTGGCGCAGGGCGAGGATGTCTCGGTCGGCATACCAGAGGATGCGCTGTATGCCGATTTCCGCGAAAAGCTGGGCGGCAAGACCCGTATGAATACCAACCTTGGCCAGCTGGCCCGGCTGGGTTTTATCGAGCGCCGCAACAAGGTGATCCTGGAGGGGCCGCTGCTGGACCTGATGCTGGACTATGCCAGCCTGGCCCCCCGCGTGATCGAAGGCGCGCTGGGCGAAGTGCTCAAGCGTCGCGCAGCCGACGCGGCCCCCGAGTAATTACCAGGACAACCCGTCACGATGTTTCAATTCCGCAAGCTTGAGATGCGCCACTGGGATTTCTGGCAGAGCATAGAAATCCCCTTGGATGCCCAGATCGTTACCATCGTGGGCCCGAATGGTTCCGGCAAGACCACCTTGCTGGATGCCTTGCGTACCCTGCTGGCCTTGCCGTGCTCCGGCCGGCGCGACTATAAGCGCTATGTCCGCAACAACACCGAGCCGACGGCCTGGCTGCGTGGGGTGGTGGACAATCCCCGGCGCGATAACGGCGATCTGTTCCCCTACCCATTCTTCCCCATTACCAATGACAAGGTGACCTTGTTCTGCCGGGTGAAGAAACAAGGGGGTGACTGGCTGCGCCAGTACGCCATCATGCCGGGCGAGGTTGAGCTGGATGCCGACACCGAGCCGTTGCTGGAGTGGCGCGGTGTGCGCGAATACAAAATGGACCTGGAAAAGGCCGGGTTGACCCGCGCCATTGCCGAGGTGCTGGCGCTGGAGCAGGGGGATACCGACAAGCTGTGCGAGTACAGCCCCAAGGCTTTGCTGGACCTGGTGTTCCAGGTTTTTGGCGACAAGCAGGTGCTGGACAACTACCAGCAGGCCAAGACTGAGCAGAAAGAGGCCGAGCAGGAACTGGCCGAGCTGACCCGGCAGCTGGACGGCTTGGGTGCCAAGGTCGAGCAGATGAAGGGTCGTGCCAACCGCTATCTGGAATGGCAAGGCATGCAGCGTGAAGTCGCGGAGCTGGAGAAGAATGTCTTGCCCGGTTTGCGCTATCTGGAATCGTGGGATTCCATGTGGGGCTATATCCACCAGTACAAGGGGGTGCGTCGGGCCTTGAAGGTGCGCGAGGATGAATTGGCGCGCAGCGATGCCGAGGCGCGCAGGCTGGAGGCGGATGTGGCGACCATGCAGTCGGCTGAGCAGGCTGCCGATGCAGCATACAAGGCATTGTGGGAGCCCTTCCAGCGAGTGGGGGCTGATGCCCGTGATGCCGAGAAAGTGTTGAGCCAGCGAGACAAGCTCAAGGCCCTGGCCGAGTCGGAATCGGGTGCCGATGCGGTGGAGTTGGCTGACCAGCTGGGTAAGCTGCGTGGCCACAAAGCGGAACTGGACGGCAAGGTGAAGGCCGCCAAGGATGAGCGCCAGCAGTTGTCCGAGCTGCAGTTTGCCTTGCAGCAGGGGCGCCAGCCGGCGGAGCGTTTTGTCCGTGAGATGCGGGCAGCCTTGGATGAGGCCGGTATTCCCCACCAGTTGCTGACCGATATCGTGGAGGTGCGTGACAACAGCTGGCAGACCGCAGTGGAGGCCATGCTGGCACCGTACCGTCACCTGGTGTTGCTGGGGCGGGAGTCGGATAAGCAGGCGGCATTCCAGATTGGCCAGCGTTTGCAGTATCGGCACTTTATCGTGCCCGATTGCGAGGCGGCGCCCAAGGCGGTGCCGGGCTCGGTGCTGGAAATCATTGCGCTCAAGGCAGATGCGCCGGCCTGGCTAACCCGCCAGCTCAACAATGTGCAGCGGGTCAAGTCGGTGGAAGCTGGCGCGGGTGTGCAGGGCGACTGGATTACCCGTGAGGGCTTTCACAAGGAGCGTCGGGGCGCCCGCTTTATTGGCGTGGATGTGCGCGACCATGCCTTTGGTGAGGCGGCCCGCAAATCGCGGCTGGATGAAGTAAGCCGTCGTTTGTTTGAGCTGAACCAGCAGGTGCTGGTGTGGGAGGGTGAGGCCGTGGAGGTGGGGCGGCAGATTGCCAGCCTGCAGCTGCAGCTGGCCGGCATGGACGCCATACAGCAACTGGCTGCCCGACAGGATGAGTTTGCTGCTGCCGAGCAGGTATTACCCGGCCTGCAGGCCGAAGCCCAGCGCTTGGGTGGTGAGCTGGCCAGCAAGCAGGCCGAGCAGGAAAGCACCCGCAAGCTGGCCATGGAAGCCAGGCTGCAGGAGCAGCGTGTGCGCGATGTGCGTGATGGCCTGGCGCGCCAAGTTAGCGAGCTGCTTAATCAGGTGCAGGTACGACAGGCCGAGCAGACACGCCAGATCGAAGAGGCCCGCCAGTTGAGCGAGGCGCTGGAGGCGGCGGGCGTCAGCAAGTCGGGCTTGCCCGCGCTGAAGGAGGAATGGGGCTCGGTGCAGGCTGTCCGCCACGAGATACATCGGCAGCAGGAGCGCATGGAGCACGGTGATTGGGAGCGGGATGCCAGCGTGCTGGAGCTGCGTGAAAAAATAGAGCAGGACTACGCCGCCCTGCTGGGTGAGACGGAAAGCCGAGGCCGCGAGGTGGCCCGCGCGCGGGAGTTGACCGACGATGCCCGTGGCGCCTACATCAACAAGCTGCGCGCCACCGTGCGTGCTTATAGCCAGAATATCCGCAGGCTGGGTGAGTTGTCCGGTATCTCGGTAGAGGTAGACCCACCCCATCTGGAGAATGATGATGCGGCGCTGGCCAATGCCGGCCTGACCGTGCGCTTCGATTTTGACCAGAAGGGCCTGATGGGCCTGAACGATGGCGAGGCCTCGGGTGGCCAGCAGGTGATGAAATCCTTGATACTGCTGATAGGCCTGATGATGGATGAGTCCAACCCCTCGGGCTTTGTCTTTATCGATGAGCCCTTCGCCCACCTGGATGTGCTGAATATCGACAAGGTGGGGGCTTTCCTCAAGGCTACCCAGGCGCAGTATTTGATCACGACGCCGTTGACCCACAACCTGAATGCCTTTGCGCCGAGTGAGCTGACCTTGTGCACCTACAAGAAGCGGCCGAGCGAGCGCTGGGCTCCTATGATTACCCAGACCCGTCGCCGGCTTGATACCGCACGGGGGCGGTGACACCCCTTGGTGGATGGTATGGGAGGACGGACGTGACGCATGATGAGGTAGCTGCCTTCTGTGCCAGCCTGCCAGGCGCCACAGGCGATATCAAATGGCAGGTCGATCAGGTGTGGTCGGTGGGCGGCAAGATGTTCTGCGTGCAGTGCGCCAATCCCGCCCTATCGACCGGCTTGTCCTTCAAGGTGGCCGACGAGCGCTTTCTGGAGCTGACTGACCTGCCGGGCATCCAGCCCGCGCCTTATCTGGCACGGCACCACTGGGTTAGGCTGGATAGCCCCGCCACCCTGGGCGCCGATGTATTACAGGATCTACTGCGCCAGTCATACTGCCTGGTGCGCGCCAAACTAACCAAGCAGCAGCGCAATGCCTTGCCGCCGCTGTAAACCCTAGCCTTCGGACACCCTACATGAAACAAGTCTTCCATTATTTCGCCCCCTGCCCTCGCGGACTGGAAGGCGTGCTGGCTGAAGAGCTGGCGCAACTGGGTGCATTGGGTATCGCCCCTACCGACGGCGGCGTGGCTTTCCATGGCGACTGGACCCTGATGTACCGGGCCAACCTGCATAGCCGTATTGCCAGCCGCATCCTGTGGCGGCTGGTGGACAAGTCCTACCGCAGCGAAGACGATATCTATAAGGCTGCCCGTGCGCTGGAGTGGCCAGAGCTGTTTGGGGTGGAGCGCACCATCAAGGTGGCCGTGACCGGTGTGGGTTGCAAGCTCAAGAGCCTGGATTTCATTGCCCTCAAGGTCAAGGATGCCGTTTGCGATGCCTTCCGTGCCCAATGCGGCGAGCGCCCCAGTGTGGATACAGCCAACCCGGATCTGCGCATCCATGTCTTTCTGACTGAGCGACAGATGACGCTGTATCTCGATACCAGTGGCGAGGCGCTGTTCAAGCGTGGCTATCGGCGGGAGACGGGCGACGCGCCGCTGCGCGAAAACCTGGCCGCCGGCATATTGCGGCTGACGGGCTGGAAAGTGGATGAGCCTTTGCTGGACCCCATGTGTGGTAGCGGCACCTTTCTTGTAGAGGCTGCCATGATGGCGCGCCATATGGCGCCGGGCCGCTGGCGTGAGTTTGCCTTTGCCCGACTCAAGCAGTTTGATGCTGCGCTGTGGGCCCAGCTCAAGCAAGCGGCCTTGGCGGCCGAGCAGCCGGAGGCAGTGACGCATATCTATGGCAGCGACGATACGCCGGATGTGTTGATGGCAGCACGCGCCAACCTGGCTTCGGCCGGCGTGAGCGATGCCGTGGTGCTGGAAGAGGCTGATGCGCTGGAACGCAGTGCGCCCGCAGAGCAGGGTGTGATGGTGTGTAACCCACCATATGGCATACGACTGGAAGAGCAGACCTGGCTGGATGCGCTCTACCCCATGCTGGGACATGCGCTCAAACAGCGTTTCTCGGGCTGGCGTGCGTATTACTTCACGGCAGACTTGCGCTTGGCCAAGTTGATACGGCTTTCTGCCAGCAAGCGCACGGTGCTATTCAATGGCGCCCTGGAATGCCGCTTGTTTGAGTACCGCATGGTGGCGGGTAGCAATCGCAAGCAGGATTGAACACGCCGTCCACAGCAGCTGCCCAGTGAATGACATATATAGATATGTAGGGCAGCCAGCCCGACCTGACTGAATT